>JAVHWG010000491.1:0-45375 GCA_032159965.1 Mycobacterium sp. | reverse complement strand
ACCGACGGCTGGAGCACCCGCAAACGCAAAGACGGCACCACCGAATGGATCCCGCCACCACACCTGCACACCAACGGACCCCGCACCAACACCTACTGGCACCCCGAAAGAATGCAGCCCGAAAACGACGACGACGACGAAAGCGACTGCGGCTGAGTACGTTTACGGAATCAGCGCGCGACGATTACGGATGAGCCGTGGCCGAAGAGGCCTTGGTTCGCGGTGATGCCCACCGTCGCCCCCTCGACTTGGCGCCCGGTGGCTTGACCGCGCAACTGCCAAGTCAGCTCGCACACCTGCGCAATCGCCTGCGCGGGGATCGCCTCGCCGAAGCACGCCAGACCACCCGACGGGTTCACCGGCACGCGACCGCCGATCGTCGTCGCCCCGCTGCGCAACAGCAACTCGGCCTCACCCTTCGCACAGAGTCCAAGGTGCTCGTACCAGTCGAGTTCCAATGCCGTGGACAAGTCGTAGACCTCGGCAACGCTGACATCGTCGGGACCGATACCGGCCTCGGCGTACGCCGCGTCGAGGATCTGGTCCTTGAAAACCCGCTCCGGTGCAGCCACTGCCGCGGTGGAATCGGTTGCGATGTCCGGCAATTCGGGTAGGTGCTGCGGATAGCGCGGGGTTACCGTGCTGACCGCACGCACCGATGGCACGCCGTCGACTGAGCCGAGATGCTTTTCGGCGAACGACCGGCTCGCCACGATCAGCGCGGCGGCACCGTCGGAGGTCGCGCAGATGTCCAACTGCCGCAGCGGGTCGGACACCACCGGGCTGCCCAGCACGTCCTCAACCGCAGACTCCTTGCGGTAGCGGGCATTCGGATTCTGCAGACCGTGCCGCGAATTCTTGACCTTCACCTGCGCGAAGTCTTCCTGGGTCGCGCCGTACAGATCCATCCGGCGGCGGGCCAGCAACGCGAAGTACACGGGGTTCATCGCACCGATCAAGTGGAACCGCTGCCAGTCCGGGTCGTTCCTGCGTTCCCCACCTACCGGCGCGAAGGCCCCCTTCGGAGTGGTGTCGGCGCCGATCACCAACGCGACGTCGCAGAAGCCTGCCAGGATGTGTGCGCGGGCACTCTGCAGCGCTTGCGACCCGCTTGCACAGGCCGCATAACTCGAACTCACCGCAACGCCGTTCCAGCCCAGCTTCTGCGCGAACGTCGATCCTGCGATGAAGCCGGGGTAGCCGTTGCGGATGGTGTCGGCGCCCGCGACCATCTGGATCTGTCGCCAATCCATTCCGGCCTCTGCCAACGCGGCGCGGGCGGCCACCACACCGTATTCGGTGAAGTCGGAACCCCACTTGCCCCACGGGTGCATCCCCGCGCCGAGGATGTATACAGGTTCGGGACTCATGCGATCCTCCAGGCGTAGACGATCCGGTCGACCCCGTCGTCGTCGGTGTACAGCGGCATCGTGGTCAGTTCCATCTCCATCCCGACGCGAAGGTCGGCGGCAAGCGTGCCCTCGACCACCTTGCCCAGGATGATCAACCCTTCGTCGGCGAGTTCCACCGCGGCGATCGCGAACGGTTCGAACGGGTCTGGTGCTGGATAGGGCGCTGGCGGCGGATACCGGTTCTCGGTGTAACTCCACACCTTCCCCCGCCGCGACAGCGCCACCTGCTGCAGCTCGTCACCTTCGCATGCCGGATTCGGGCAGTTGTTCGCCCGCGGTGGAAAGACATACGTCCCGCACTGCGCGCATTTCCCGCCGATCAGGTGTGGTGATCCCGCTTCGTCGAACGCATACCAGCCGTCGATCGCCGGTTTGACCTCGTCAATAGCTTCTGGCACGTCGCCAGATTACCCATCATCGGCGGAAAACTGAAACGTGTTCCAGTTCGGTGAGGCGCGCGATGAGTTGTGTCGCCGTACACGGTCAATGCATCGAGGGGAGGAGCAGGAACATGGTGATTGTCGCCGGACACATTGTGGTCGTACCAGCCGAACGGGACGCCTATCTCGCCGGGTGCGTGGATGTCGTCGCCCAGGCCCGGCGGGCGCGGGGGTGCTTGGACTTCTCGATCACCGCTGACCTTCTTGAACCTGGCCGCATCAACGTCTTGGAGCACTGGGTGTCACAGAGCGCCGTCGACGAATTCCGCGGCAGCGGTCCGAGCGACGAGCAGGCCGCCGCTGTCACGTCCGCGAGCGTGCGCGAGTACGACGTCGTAAACGAGCGACGTCTGACGTGATGTCAGGGGCGGTGCCTAGAGTAGGGCCGTGAGCCCAGCCAAGACCGCGCCAGCTCAATCCGCCCCCGTCGAGGCCGCGCAGAAACCCACTTTGATGCTGCTGGACGGCAATTCGTTGGCCTTCCGCGCGTTCTACGCGCTCCCGGCCGAGAACTTCAAGACTCAGGGTGGGCTGACCACCAACGCGGTCTACGGGTTCACCGCGATGCTGATCAACCTTCTGCGCGACGAGACGCCGACGCACGTCGCGGCCGCCTTCGACGTATCCAGGCAGACGTTCCGGTCGGAGAGGTACCCGGAATACAAGGCCAACAGGTCGTCGACACCCGACGAATTTCGGGGACAGATCGAGATCACCAAGGAAGTGCTGGTGGCCCTCGGCATCACCGTGCTCGCTGAGCCCGGGTTCGAAGCCGACGACGTGATCGCCACCCTGACCACACAGGGAGAGGCGGCCGGCTTCCGCGTGCTGATCGTCACCGGCGATCGCGACTCGCTGCAGCTGGTCACCGACGACGTGACGGTGCTGTACCCACGCAAGGGGGTCAGCGAGCTGACGCGCTTCACGCCCGATGCTGTGGTGGAGAAGTACGGGCTCACGCCGCAGCAGTATCCGGACTTCGCCGCACTGCGCGGCGACCCGAGCGACAACCTGCCGGGCATTCCCGGCGTGGGGGAGAAGACCGCGACCAAGTGGATCGCTGAGCACGGGTCGCTGCAGTCCCTGGTGGACAATGTCGAATCGGTGCGGGGCAAGGTGGGAGATGCGTTGCGCGCCAACCTCTCTCACGTCGTGTTGAACCGCGAATTGACCGAACTGGTGCGTGACGTGCCGCTGGCACAGACGCCTGACATGCTCCGCGTGCAGCCGTGGGATCGTGACCACATCCACCGGCTGTTCGACGACCTGGAGTTCCGGGTGCTCCGCGATCGGTTGTTCGACACGTTGGCGGCCGTCGAACCAGAGGTCGACGAGGGCTTCGACGTCCGCGGCGGTGCGCTGGAACCGGGAAGCGTGGCGGACTGGCTCGCTACGCACGCGGCGGACGGCCAGCGCAGCGGACTGTCAGTGGTGGGGACTCATTCGGCGGCCGACGGCGATGCGACCGCGGTCGCGATCGCCGCTCCCGACGGAGAGTCGGCCTACATCGACACCACCACGATGACCCCCGAGGACGAGACGGCGCTGGGTCGATGGCTCGCAGACGAGAGCCAGCCCAAGGCCGCGCACGAGGCGAAGTGGGCGATGCACGATTTGACGTCCCGTGGCTGGGGACTGCGGGGCGTCACATCCGACACGGCGTTGGCCGCGTACCTGGTGCGCCCGGGCCAGCGCAGTTTCACGCTGGAAGACCTGTCTCTGCGGTACCTGCGGCGCGAGCTGCGTGCCGACAATCCCGAACAGGTCCAGCTCTCGCTGCTCGACGACAGCGACGGCGTCGACGACCAGGCGGTTCAGGTGCAGATCCTGCGGGCGCGTGCGGTCGTCGACCTGGCCGAGGCACTTGACGCCGAGCTGGAACGCATCGAATGCGCGTCCCTTCTCGGCGACATGGAGCTGCCCGTGCAGCGTGTGCTTGCCGACATCGAAAAAGCCGGGATTGCAGTAGATCTCACTCAGTTGACTGAACTGCAGCACAATTTCGCCGAACAGATACGTGATGCCGCTGAGGCGGCGTACGGGGTGATCGGCAAGCAGATCAATCTCGGGTCGCCCAAGCAGTTGCAGGTGGTGCTATTCGACGAACTGGAGATGCCGAAGACCAAACGCACCAAGACCGGCTACACCACCGACGCCGACGCGCTGCAGTCGCTGTACGAGAAGACCGGGCACCCGTTCCTGCAGCACTTGCTGACCCACCGCGACGTGACCCGGCTGAAGGTCACCGTCGACGGATTGCTCAACGCGGTGGCCACCGACGGCCGCATCCACACCACGTTCAACCAGACGATCGCCGCCACGGGCAGGCTGTCGTCCACAGAACCCAACCTGCAGAACATCCCGATCCGCACCGATGCTGGCCGCCAGATTCGCGACGCGTTTGTGGTCGGCATCGGTGGCCACGGACCGTACGCCGAGCTGATGACCGCGGACTACAGCCAGATCGAGATGCGGATCATGGCCCACTTGTCGCACGACGATGGCTTGATCGAGGCCTTCCGCACCGGCGAGGATCTGCACTCGTTCGTCGCATCCCGCGCATTCGGGGTCCCGATCGAGGAAGTCACGCCAGAATTGCGTCGCCGCGTGAAGGCGATGTCGTACGGGCTGGCCTACGGACTCAGTGCCTACGGGTTGGCCGCCCAGCTCAAGATCTCCACCGAAGAGGCCAAGGACCAGATGGAGCAGTACTTCGCGCGCTTCGGCGGAGTGCGCGACTATCTGCACGAAGTCGTCGACCAGGCCCGTAAGGACGGTTACACGTCGACGGTGCTGGGGCGTCGCCGCTATCTGCCCGAGTTGGACAGCAGCAACCGCCAGGTGCGCGAGGCCGCAGAGCGCGCCGCGCTCAACGCGCCGATCCAGGGCAGCGCGGCCGACATCATCAAGGTCGCCATGATCGAGGTCGATCGTGCGTTGAAAGCCGCGGGGCTGAAATCGCGAATGCTACTTCAGGTGCACGACGAACTGCTGTTCGAGGTCGCACCCAACGAGCATGACGCACTCGAAGCGCTGGTCCGCGACAAGATGGGCAGTGCCTACCCGCTCGATGTTCCGCTAGAAGTGTCCGTCGGCTACGGCCGCAGCTGGGACGCAGCAGCGCACTAACGACGGTGCGGCGCTTGGTAGCCGGCCATCGTCTGCAGCACAGGCGCGGCCGCGCGTGCGCCGTAGACCGCGTAAGCCTCCTCGGTCTGCAGCTCGACCACACGCGCGTCGCCGAAGCCGCGTTCGAGCCGGTCGCGGACGAACGCCAACTCCACGACCTGCGCGGCGAAATTCTTCACCGACTTGCCTGCCTTTGGTCCGCCGAGGCGTTTTGCCTCAGCGATGGCCTGCTTGCGATTCGGCAGTGAACCCAGCCACGTGGCCTCGTTAGCCGTCACCACCGCGGCCTGCACCATTCCGGGCAGCTTCCCGGCGACCACGCGCTGCTCTCGGCGGCGGCTCGCGACAGCGAGCCAGATGGTCAGCCCGAAGATCGGCACCATCCACACCAGGTAGACGAGGAAGTAGGCGCCGGCTCCGAACACCAGCGACCCGTTCCACAGCCCGTGCATGACGACCGCGCCGAGGTAGCCCAGAAGAATGCAGCCGGCCTTGCCGCCCCAACTCCGCTGTTGCATGGCGAAATACACGCCGATGCCGGTCATCGTGGTGAACAACGGGTGCGCGAAGGGTCCCATGATCAACCGCACCGCTGCTGCAAGCAGTCCGCCCTCGCTGATGTAGAGGACGTCCTCTATCCAGGCGAAACCCGCCGCCGCCAGACCCGCGTACACCAGGCAGTCGGTGAGCGAATTCATCTCGTTGCGGCGCCGGCCGGTCAGCATGAGCAGCAAGAACGCACCCTTGGCGGCCTCCTCGATGATCGGCGCACCGATCGCCATCGAGGCCGCGGGGTTGTCCTCGACACCGCGGCTGATCAGGAAGTCGAACAGCAACTCGAAGAGCAGGGACACGACGACGGCGACCGACGCGCCCCAGAGGAACGCGAACACCAGCAGCCGCGGCGGCTCGGGCTCCCAACGGTCCAACCACAGGTAAGCCAGCACAACGATCGTCATGCCGAGCGTGGCCAGGAGAAACGCGACACTGGAGCCGATCGGATTTACCGCGGTCAAAAGAATCGCAATGAGCCCGACGACGACTCCCAGCGCGATGATCACGCCGAGTGGCGCACCAACCTTGCGAACACGCCTCTGAAACGGCGGGCCAAACGCCCCGTGCGGTTGCCACGTGCCGGGGTTCGCCACGGGAGCAGACTAGCCGCTCGGGCGAAAATGTGGTGCGCCCGCGTGCAGCGGCGGAATTGACGGACAGAGTGAGAATTCGTGCAAGATCGCCGGGGCTGGGTCATCATGACCGGGGAGGTTTTGTCCAGTGAGCGTTTTCATCAGCTACTCCACCGCGGACGGCGACGCGGTGCGGTCGCTGGTGTCTGACCTGGAGTTCGCTCGACAAAGCGTCTGGCTGGACCAGGACCTCACCGGCGGAGACGCGTGGTGGGCGAAGATTCTCGAGCAGATCCGCAAAGCCGACGTCTTCGTCCTCGCCCTCTCTGACAACTCGCTGCAGTCCAAGCCCTGCCAGTCCGAGATCGCCTACGCACGGGCGCTGGGCATACCGATCCTGCCGGTCCAGATCGCCGACGTGGAGAGTTACCGGGTCGACCCGATCTTTTCAATGCAGATGGTGGACTTCAGAGAGCCGACAATGCGCACCGGCATCCGTCTGCTTCTCGCTCTCCAGGATCTCGCTGCCCAACGTCAACCGCTGCCCGAGCAGCTGCCGGAGCCGCCTCGCATCCCGTACGAATACCTTCAGAAGCTCGGTCAGCAGATCGAGGGCGACGTACCGATCGGGCACTCCGACCAGGCGGGCATACTCATCCAGCTGCGCCAAGGTCTGCGGGACGAACCCGACGAAACGGTGCGCAAAGATATCCGCAAGCTGCTGCGCGACCTGCGCCGTCGCCCGGAGGTGACGTACGCGACCGTCACCGAGATCGACGCGCTGCTGACACCCGACGCATCAGCGGTGAAAGCGGCGGAGAAGCCGCAGCACAGGGCCGCCACGTCACCTGTGTCCACGCACAAGGCCATGGGCTGGTATCCGGATCCGACCGGGGATCCGCGACTTCTCCGGTACTGGGACGGATCCGCTTGGACGTCGCACGTCACGGAGCGGACCGGCCAGCACGGTATGTGAAGACCGAGTTTGTCCAGCGTGTACCCCGTCGAGTAGCCTCTGCAGAAGGTCCGCGACCTGTTCGCGGCCAATGCCATGCACACTGTCCCTACGACTTAATCTGTCCGGAGCAAGCCAACAATATGCCCAGTCCCTCCGTCACCTCGCCGCAAGTAGCTGTCAACGACATCGGCTCCAGCGAGGACTTTCTCGCCGCCATCGACAAGACCATCAAATATTTCAACGATGGCGACATCGTCGAAGGGACGATCGTCAAGGTCGACCGGGATGAAGTCCTACTCGACATCGGCTACAAGACCGAAGGCGTCATCCCCTCCCGCGAGTTGTCCATCAAGCACGACGTCGACCCCAATGAGGTTGTGTCCGTCGGCGACGAGGTCGAGGCACTTGTTCTCACCAAGGAGGACAAAGAGGGCCGGCTGATCCTGTCCAAGAAGCGCGCGCAGTACGAGCGGGCGTGGGGCACGATCGAGGAGCTGAAGGAGAAGGACGAGGCCGTCAAGGGCACCGTCATCGAGGTGGTCAAGGGCGGCCTGATCCTGGACATCGGATTGCGCGGCTTCCTTCCGGCTTCGCTGGTCGAGATGCGCCGCGTACGTGACCTGCAGCCGTACATCGGCAAGGAGCTCGAGGCCAAGATCATCGAGCTCGACAAGAACCGCAACAACGTCGTGCTGTCGCGTCGCGCCTGGCTCGAGCAGACGCAGTCCGAGGTGCGCAGCGAGTTCCTCAATCAGCTGCAGAAGGGCGCGATCCGCAAGGGTGTCGTCAGCTCCATCGTCAACTTCGGCGCGTTCGTCGATCTCGGCGGAGTCGACGGTCTTGTGCACGTCTCCGAGTTGTCCTGGAAGCACATCGACCACCCGTCCGAGGTCGTGCAGGTGGGCGACGAGGACAATGTCGAGGTCCTCGACGTGGACATGGATCGTGAGCGCGTTTCGATGTCGCTCAAGCCAACACAGGAAGATCCGAGGCGCCACTTCGCGCGCACGCATGCCATCGGCCAGATCGTTCCCGGCAAGGTCACCAAGCTCGTCCCGTTCGGTGCGTTCGTGCGCGTCGAGGAGGGGATCGAGGGCCTGGTCCACATCTCCGAACTGGCCGAGCGCCATGTCGAGGTGCCCGATCAGGTGGTGCAGGTGGGCGACGATGCGATGGTCAAGGTCATCGACATCGACCTGGAGCGTCGACGCATCTCGCTGAGTCTCAAGCAGGCCAACGAGGACTACACCGACGAGTTCGATCCGTCGAAGTACGGCATGGCCGACAGCTACGACGAGCAGGGCAACTACATCTTCCCCGAGGGCTTCGACTCCGAGACCAACGAATGGCTCGAAGGCTTTGACAAGCAGCGCGCCGAGTGGGAGGACCGCTACGCCGAGGCCGAGCGTCGGCACAAGATGCATACGACCCAGATGGAGAAGTTCGCCGCCGCAGAGGCCGCGGCGGAGTCGCAGCCGTCGGCCAACGGGTCGTCGCGGTCCGATGATGCGCCGTCGGGTGGCTCCCTGGCCAGTGACGAGCAATTAGCCGCACTGCGAGAGAAGCTCGCGGGCAGCGCCTAGCGCTCAGCTGGCTAGGCTGCGGATGCTGAGGATCGGGCTGACCGGTGGCATTGGCGCCGGAAAGTCAACGGTCTCAGCGACATTCGCCGAGTGCGGCGGGATCATCGTCGACGGCGATGTGATCGCCCGTGAGGTCGTCGAACCCGGTAGCGAAGGGCTGGCCCAGCTTGTCGAGGCCTTCGGCGAGGACATTCTGCTGCCTGATGGCGCGCTGAACCGTCCGGCGCTGGCCGAGAAGGCCTTCGGCGACGAAGAGAAGCGCAAGACGCTGAACGGCATCGTGCACCCGCTGGTCGGGCGACGGCGCGCGGACATCATCGCCGCGGTTGACGAATCCGCCGAGGGTGTCGCAGTGATCGTCGAAGACATTCCGCTTCTCGTGGAAAGCGGTATGGCGCCGATGTTTCCCTTGGTTGTGGTGGTCAACGCCGATCCGGAGTTGCGGGTCGAACGACTGATCAGACGAGGTATGACCGAGGCCGACGCCCGCGCACGGATCGCGGCGCAGGCCAGCGAGGAACGGCGCCGCGCGGTCGCCGACGTGTGGCTGGACAACTCCGGATCGCAGGGCGAGTTGGTGGAACGCGCTAGGGAGCTGTGGTCCGGGCGGATACTTCCGTTCGCGCACAACCTGACCGCGGGTCGAGCGGCCGAGGTCCAGTCCGCGATCGTTCCGCCCGACCCCTCGTGGCCGGCGCAAGCGGACCGGATCGTCAAGCGGCTGAAGACGGCGTGCGGCCACCACGCACTGCGGGTCGACCACATCGGCTCGACGGCGGTGCCCGGGCTGGACGCCAAGGACGTGATCGAAGTGCAGGTCACGGTCCTGTCACTGGCAGCGGCCGACGAGGTCGCCGACGCGCTCACCGGATGCGGTTACCCGCGTATCGACCAGGTCACCACGGACGTACCCAAGCCGGACGGCCGCAGTACTGTCGCCGAGTTCGATCACACCAACGACATAGCCTTATGGCGCAAGCGATTTCACTCGTCAGCGGACCCTGGTCGTCCCACGAATGTGCATGTTCGTGTTGACGGCTGGCCCAACCAGCAGTTCGCCCTTCTCTTCACCGACTGGCTGACTCGCCACCCCGACGCTCAGCGCGACTATCTGGCGGCCAAGCGTGAAGCGCTTTCAACGGTCGATTACGCCCAGGCGAAGGAGCCGTGGTTTCTGGACTCCTATCGGCGGGCCTGGGATTGGGCCACCGCTTTCGCTTGGCACCCAGAGGTCAGGGCGGCGGCGCGGTAGCCGCTGTGCCGGTGGCCGGCTGGTTACCCGCGTTGACTGCGGCGGCGTTGACCAGCTCCGCACCGCAGGGCATCAGCCCGTACCCCGGATCACTGCTTTGCGGAAGCAATGTCGGCTTGATGAAGTCGTCGGCCTGGGCGGTGATCTCGTCGTCCACCAGGATCTCGCAGTGCAGGTTGGCGCTATAGGGCCACCTGATCGAGATCTCCATCCCGGCCTTCTTCGGGTCGGCCAGTACCGCGTTCGCCTCGAATGTCTCGCCCGGCAGGACCGTCGGGCTGGCGGTCTGAACCTCGGTGTCGGTCATGTTGTACGTGATCGTCAGGCCGCGGGAAACGCCATCGATGCGGGCACGGTAGGTGACGTTGTGGGATCCGCCGGCAGGATCATCGGCCGATGCGATAGGGACGGCTATCTGTCCCGCGGCTGAAACCACCGCCGCTGCGGCAATCGCGATCCACCCGCGCGTGGTCGAACTCATGGTCCAGAGACTATCGAATGTGCCTGTTACCTACCTGCCCAGGTGAGCGACATACCGCCAGCACCGAGCCATCCGTCGAGGCTGTACCGATGCCGAGCCAGGCCGTCCACCGCCGCGACCGCGCTCCGGATCGCATGCTCGGCGATTTCGGGGGTCAGCAGGCCGTGCCGGACGGCGTCGAGCAGTTCGTCGACATCGGTGAGCTCGACTCCGTCGCCCTCGCGCACCAGCAGATCGACGTAGTGGTCCTCGGAATGCCAGGTCGAAGGGCCCGCCGTGTAGGTTCCGACGTCGAGGTAGTAGTCGTAGTCCTGCTCGTGACCCGGGTTGAAGTGGAATACGCTGGCACGCAGGCTCAGCGACGGCAGAAGCCACGATTCCAGGTAGCGGAACTGCTGGCGGCCGGGCGTCGGCCGGGCCATGTAGAGCCCCCACGGCTGCACTGTGTACACGTCGACGGCACGCACGATGCCTTTCGGATCGGTGTTGGTGCGCGCGACGAGGTCGAACGTTTCGTGTTTCGCCGGATGGATGTCGCCAGCATAGAGGCCGGGAACAAGACGGTGTCGGTGGCTGGTTCTACGCTTGTAGATATGGCATTCGCTACCGAACATCCTGTGCTGGCGCACTCGGAGTACCGCGCCGTCGACGATGTGGTCCGCACTGGCGGACGCTTCGAGGTGGTCAGCCCTTATGCACCCGCGGGGGACCAGCCCGCCGCGATCGATGACCTCGAGCGTCGCATCACTTCCGGCGAGCGTGACGTCGTGCTGCTCGGGGCCACCGGTACGGGAAAGTCCGCCACAACGGCATGGCTGATCGAGCGGCTCCAGCGGCCAACGCTGGTGATGGCCCCCAATAAGACGCTGGCCGCACAGCTCGCAAACGAACTACGAGAAATGTTGCCGCACAACGCAGTCGAGTATTTCGTCTCGTACTACGACTATTACCAGCCAGAGGCCTACATCGCCCAGACCGACACGTACATCGAGAAGGACAGTTCCATCAACGACGATGTCGAGCGGCTGCGCCACTCAGCGACATCCAGCCTGCTCTCCAGGCGGGATGTGGTCGTCGTGGCCTCTGTGTCGTGCATCTACGGCCTCGGCACCCCGCAGTCGTATCTGGACAGGTCAGTCGAACTGCAGGTGGGCGCCGATGTGCCCCGTGACGGGCTGCTTCGGCTGTTGGTCGACGTCCAATACGCCCGCAACGACCTGTCGTTCACCCGCGGCTCGTTCCGGGTTCGCGGCGACACCGTCGAGATCATTCCGTCGTACGAGGAACTCGCGGTGCGCATCGAGTTCTTCGGCGACGAGATCGAGGCGCTGTACTACCTGCACCCGCTGACCGGCGACGTGGTCCGCCAGGTCGACTCGCTGCGGATCTTCCCCGCCACCCATTACGTGGCGGGCCCGGAGCGCATGGCCCACGCGATCTCGACCATCGAGGCGGAGCTCGCCGAGCGGCTGGCCGAACTCGAACGGCAGGGCAAGCTTCTGGAGGCGCAGCGGCTGCGGATGCGGACCAACTACGACGTGGAGATGATGCGGCAGGTCGGCTTCTGCTCGGGGATCGAGAACTACTCGCGACACATCGACGCCCGCCCCGCGGGGTCGGCGCCGGCGACCCTCATCGACTACTTCCCAGAAGATTTCCTGCTCGTCATCGACGAGTCGCATGTGACCGTTCCGCAGATCGGCGGCATGTACGAGGGCGACATGTCCCGAAAGCGCAACCTGGTGGATTTTGGATTCCGTCTCCCCTCGGCCGTCGACAACCGACCGCTCACGTGGGAAGAGTTCGCGGATCGGATCGGCCAGACGGTGTACCTGTCCGCGACGCCCGGCCCGTATGAGCTGAGTCAGACGCAGGGCGAGTTCGTCGAGCAGGTGATCCGGCCGACGGGGCTGGTTGATCCGAAAATCGTCGTGAAACCGACCAAGGGTCAGATCGACGACTTGATCGGAGAGATCCGCAAACGCGCGGACGCCGACGAACGCGTGCTGGTCACCACTCTCACCAAGAAGATGGCCGAAGACCTCACCGACTATCTGCTGGAGATGGGCATCCGCGTGCGGTACCTGCACTCGGAGGTCGACACCTTGCGACGGGTCGAACTGCTGCGGCAGTTGCGGCTCGGTGACTACGACGTGCTCATCGGCATCAATCTGCTGCGCGAGGGCCTCGACCTGCCGGAGGTGTCGCTGGTCGCGATCCTGGATGCCGACAAGGAAGGGTTCCTCCGGTCGGCGCGCAGCCTGATCCAGACCATCGGCCGCGCCGCCCGCAACGTGTCGGGCGAGGTGCACATGTACGCCGACAAGATCACCGACTCGATGCGCGAGGCCATCGACGAGACGGACCGCCGTCGTGCGAAACAGGTCGCGTACAACGAGGCGAACGGCATCGATCCGACGCCACTGCGCAAGAAGATCGCCGACATCCTCGACCAGGTGTATCGCGAGGCCGAGGACTCCGACAGGGTCGAGGTCGGTGGCTCGGGCCGTAACGTGTCTCGGGGTCGCCGGGCCCAGGGCGAGCCGGGACGTGCCGTCAGCGCCGGTATCTACGAGGGCCGCGACACGTCGAACATGCCGCGTGCAGAACTCGCCGACCTGATCAAAGAACTGACCGCACAGATGATGGCCGCCGCCCGTGACCTGCAGTTCGAACTCGCCGCCCGGATTCGCGACGAAATCGCCGACCTCAAGAAGGAACTCCGGGGAATGGACGCGGCCGGGTTGAAGTAGCCCGTGCGCTCTGGTGGCCGCTTGATCTCAACCTCGGTTGAGGCCCTAGCGTGGACCGGGTGGGCGATGCCGAGGCGTTGAAGACAGGCACATGGGGTGATCTGCTGGGCCGCGAGCGGCTCGGCACGGTCACCGTCCTTGCCGGTGGAGTGGCGATGTACGCCACAAACGAGTTCCTCACCATCATTCTGCTGCCCACAGCCATCGCGGACATCGGCGGGCAGCGCTTCTACGCGTGGGTCGTGACGGTCTACCTTGTCGCGTCAGTGGTTGCGGCCACTGCGGTCAACCCGCTTCTGGTGCGATTCGGGCCGCGGACGTCATACCTGCTCACGCTGATGGCATTCGCTGCGGGCACGGCCGTGTGTGCCGCTGCGCCCACGATGGGGTGGCTCCTTGTCGCCCGAACACTGCAGGGAGCGGCCGGCGGCATGCTCGCGGGACTTGGCTACGCGGTGATCAACGCCGCCCTGCCCAGTTCGCTGTGGACTCGGGCATCAGCATTGGTGTCGGCGATGTGGGGTGTCAGCGTCATCGTCGGACCGGCCCTGGGGGGTGTGTTCGCTCAATTCGGCATCTGGCGTTGGGCTTTCGGCTCGTTGGCGATCGCCACATTGGCGATGGCCGCGCTGGTGCCGGGCGCATTGCCACCGCGCGAGCGCGCCGCTCCCACATCTGTTGCGGCGACGCGGATTCCGATCTGGTCCTTGTTGTTGCTCGGTGCCGCGGCCCTGACCATCAGCATTGCCGGTGTCCAACGGGGGCCTGCCTTGACAGCGGCTCTCTTGGTTGCGGGCGTCGCGCTGGTGGGCTGCTTCCTCGTCGTCGACCGGCGGGCCCGGGCTACGGTGTTGCCACGCGCCGTCTTCGGGCCAGGACCGCTGAAGTGGATGTACGTCACCATCGGTGTGCTGATGGCGTCGACCATGGTCGACATGTATGTGCCGTTGTTCGGTCAGCGGCTCGCGGGCCTCATCCCGCTGACCGCCGGCTTTCTCGGGGCGGTACTGGCGGTCGGCTGGACGCTCTCGGAGATCGTCAGCGCGTCGATCGACCGGCCCCGCCTGGTCACCCGGTTGGTGGCCGCCTCGCCGGCGGTGATGGCGATCGGACTAGGGCTCGCCGCTGTCAGCGTGGACGAGCAGCCGACGTGGCCGGTGATCGCGGTCTGGGTGGTCGCACTCTTCCTCGCGGGTTGTGGCGTCGGCATAGCCTGGCCGCACCTGTCTGCCCGGATCATGGGTGCCGTCGGCGACCCGGTCGAGGGCGGCACTGCAGCCGCGGCGATCAACACCGTCCAGTTGATCTCAGGCGCATTCGGCGCGGGTCTGGCCGGCGTGGTGGTCAACGCGGCACCCGGCCATGACATCGACGCCGCGCGTTGGCTGTTCATAGTCTTCGCTGTCCTTGCGACGGTCGGAGTCGTTGCCGCGTACAAAGCCGCACCCACAGCGAAGTAGAGTCCGGCACGTGGATGCATTCGTTGCCGGCCGGCTCACGCGCACCTTGGACCCGCTGCACTCGGTCGCCTACTTTCTGCCCGCGACCGCGGAACGCTTCGGCGCACTCGGGATGCAAGGAATGACAGCGTATTTCGCGGCCCGATCGGCACCGATGGGTGCCGTCGTGACAACCGTGGTGACCGCCACCTTCTACAACTTCAACCAGGAACTGATCGCCGCGTCGATCCCGGCGGCGTGGGACATGGCGTCGCCGCAGACCGTGACCGACACCCGCTATCAGATCGTTGAGGAACTTCTGCCGAGCGTCTTGGGGGAGGACCTGGCTCGATCGGCGGAATTGAGCCGGGCCGCGGACGTTTTGTGCCGTGTGGCCGAGGCGATTCCGGACTCCGACGGTCGGCCGCTTTACGCGGGCCACGCCGAACTCCCCTGGCCCACATCGGCGCACTCGCGGCTCTGGCATGCGGTGACTCTGCTGCGCGAGTACCGCGGCGACGGCCACATCGCGGCTCTGGTCACCTACCGGCTCAGTGGGATCGAGGCGCTGATAACCCACACCGCCAGTGGAATCGGGTTCACCGCCGATTTCGCGCGCCGGCTGAGAGGCTGGAGCGAGGAGCAGTGGGCTGCCGCGGTGGACCGGCTGCGGCATCGCGGTGTGCTGGACCACGCGGGTGCGCTCACGTCGAAGGGGATCCAATTGCGTACTGAGATCGAGGATCTCACCGACCGGCTGGCGTCGGCCCCATGGAAGACGGTCACCGAGCGCGATGCCGCCGGGTTGGATCAGTTTGCCGGCACGGCACGCCAAGCAATCCTCGACACCGGGCTCTTCCCGCCGGGCGCCTTCGCGCCGCGTTGGGGCGCGCACCGCTGACTACTCATTGGCATTAATGTCCTCGAGCTGCTCCACCGAGCTGACCCCGTTCACCGTGGCGAGCACCCTCGTCGCGCGCAGCACTCCGGTGCCGGACACCGTCATGTCGACTCCGACGTCGCCGGCCGACTGTGGCCCGTCGACAAGACGGCGCGACGTCGGTGCGGTGGTGGCGACGGATGTGACCTGCCAGCCATGCTTTTCGCACGCGCTGAGAAGCTGCCGGAGCACGCCCTGCCCATCCTGGTAGGTAACCAACAGGCGAATCGTGCCGCGCAACCGCTTCGCGAGCCGCCTCGCGAGTGGTGCGAACCCGAAAATGATGACGAAATGCAGGGCGGTGACAGTGCTGGCCAGGAGCAGAAGTCCGGCTCCCGCCGCCATGCCGATGGCTGCGCACTCCCAGATCGCGGCCGCGGTGGTCAACCCGTGCACTGCTCCGCTGCGGGTGATGATCAGCCCGGCGCCGAGAAATCCGATGCCCGAGACGATTTGAGCCGCCACCCGGGACGGGTCGACTTCGACCGTCCCAGGAACGAGGACGTCTGCGAAGCCGTACTTGCTGATGATGAGAATCAGCGCGGCGGACGTTCCCACGATCGCCTGAGTGCGAATGCCTGCACTCTTTCCCTGGATCTCGCGCTCCAGGCCGATCAGCGCCGTCAGGCAGAACGCCGCGATCAGTTCGATGATCTGCCGGGTGCCTTGGCCTGGTCCGTAGAAGAAGCCAGGATCGCCCGCGAGCCACCACTCCATACAGGTACCTTGCCAGCGCCGGCGGAATCACGGTGAGAGAAACACTGGAATGTCGGCCTGACAGCAGGCATGGTCCGAAGCGACGCGGGTGTGGCTGAGAGGCTAGGCACCGGCCTGCAAAGCCGTCTACGCGGGTTCGAATCCCGCCACTCGCTCTTTCTCCCTAGCGCCGAAACAGACACCGCGTTGTCGGCGACATGGCGCGGTTCGCGGTCGACTCGCGGCTTTCATGCAGAGCAACTGTTCGCGCGCGTAACCCGGACGCCTATTCAAAGACGCGGCAGGACAAGCCAAGTGAAAGCCACCGAGTCCCTGACCGACGCGCCACCTTCGGAGAGGAAGACCATCACCATGAAGAACTTGACACTGCCCTGCATTGTGGCGGGTTTGGCTACCGCGTTTGCCATCGGCGTAGCGCCCACCGCGGCCGCCATCGACAGTGACAGCACGTCCCCAGCGCCTGCGCCGGCTGTCGCGGCGCCGCAGCCGTCTCAGGTCGCCGTGCCCATACCGGCAGCAGCGCCTCGGGGTACCGTCGCACTTCCTCCAGGTGGGGAGATAAGCACGTTTCCGCAGGACCAGACCATCGGTGGTGCCGATCCGCTCGTGCCGTTCGGCACCGACCCCTACGTTCCCTATGGTGTCTGGGCGCCGTGAAACTCCTGCCCAGCGCGGGTTGATGTCGGTCGTGCAACCTTCGGCTAACGCTTTGCGAACCAGCCGTTTCGCGCAGCAGGGCCAATCCAATGTCTGGCTAACGTTTGCCCATGGCGACCGTCAAGGACACCAAAGCCGCAGTGCTTCGCATCGAGGCACAGCGCGCACTGCAGCAGGGTCGCTGGATCTTCACCCCGACGCTTACCACGACCACCAGTCGCGAGATGCCCGGATCGATCAGCGGCTGGGCCGAGATGATCGAAGCGGTCGAAGATGCGGGCTGGCAGCTGTACCACTGGTCGGCCTCACTCGACATTCACGGGAATCCTCAGGCATACCCGCTGTTCCGGCGGCGTGCCTGACGGTCACCCCAGTAGTCCCGCGGCAACGCGCAGATCAGCGACCAGCCCGTCGAACGCCTTGGCGCGGTCATCAGGCGGGCCGCGCAGCACCGATGACGGATGCACGGTGGCCACCAGATGCGGCTCGACGCCGAAATGCAGATCGTCCGGCATCCGCAGTGCCTTGCCACGTTGCTCAGTGATGCGGAAGTCATTGCCCATCAACGATTTCGCGGCGGTCGCGCCGAGTAAGACAACCAGCTCCGGCTGCACGGCTCCGTTTTCGGCTATGAGCCACGGCCGACAGGCCACGACCTCGGTTCGGCTGGGAGTCTTGTGAATCCGACGTTTGCCGCGTTCTGCCTGAGCGAATTTGAAATGCTTGACCGCGTTGGTCACGTAAACGCCGTCACGGTCGATGCCCGCAGCGACCAGGGCCTTGTCCAGCAATTTTCCGGCCGGCCCGACAAACGGCAAGCCCGCCCGGTCCTCCTGGTCACCCGGTTGCTCGCCCACCATTACCACCCGCGCGGAGCCAGGACCTGACCCAAACACCGTCTGATCGGCGGCCTGGTACAGATCGCACCCGCGGCACCCCCGGGCAGCAGCCGCGAGCGCGTCGAGATCTTGCGTCTCGGGCACGAATTCGCGCGCTCCGCTCACTGCGTTCCCGGCCATTAGGCACATATTCCCCTGATCGCACAGCCGCGAAACCGGGTGATCTCGCGGTGGGCAGCGGTATCCGACATGGGTTTTGCGCGCACACGGCCTGCAGCAGTCCGTCGTGGACGGCCGTCGCAACCGGGACCGAGTGGGCCCGAAAGTGGTTATTGACACTCCCGGCGCGCAACTGTGTTGCCAATCTCTCCCGTTATTGCAGGCCAAGCGGCTAAGGTCATGGGTTGGTGTAGCAACGGAGGATTGGGAGGGTAAATGAGCGCCTATCAGACCGTGGTGGTCGGGACCGATGGCTCGGACTCGTCGCTGCGTGCGGTCGACCGTGCGGCCGCCATCGCCGCGGGCTCGGACGCGAAACTGATCATTGCCACGGCGTACTTCCCTCAGCACGACGATCCACGGGCTGCTGACATGCTCAAGGACGAGGGATACAAGACGACGGGCGCCGCTCCGATCTACGCGATCCTGAAGGAAGCCCACGAGCGGGCCACGGTGGCAGGCGCCAAGAACGTCGAGGAGAAGTCGATTGTCGGCGCGCCGGTCGACGCCCTGGTGGAGC
The DNA here is from genome assembly GCA_032159965.1 of Mycobacterium sp. Classification (GTDB taxonomy): domain Bacteria; phylum Actinomycetota; class Actinomycetes; order Mycobacteriales; family Mycobacteriaceae; genus Mycobacterium. The sequence goes on along the minus strand of JAVHWG010000491.1, from coordinate 26,909 downwards.
TCGCCGAGGAGTCCAGCGCGGACCTGCTCGTGGTCGGCAACGTCGGCCTGAGCACGATCACCGGCCGGATCCTCGGTTCGGTGCCGGCCAATGTCTCACGCCGGGCCAAGACCGACGTGCTGATCGTTCACACCACCAGCTGACCAGCCTCGCGGCGTCACCAACCCCGTTCGCGCCACTGCTCGAGGTGAGGACGCTCGGCGCCCAAGGTCGTGTCGTCGCCGTGTCCGGGGTAGATGACTGTCGAGTCCGGATAGACTTCGAACACCCGTGATGTGACGTCGTCGAGCAATTGCTCGAAATCCCCCGGTTGCCAGGTCTTGCCGACCCCACCAGGGAAAAGGCAGTCACCGGTGAACAGCTGAGTCGTCCCGCCGGCGGCGGCGCCGCTCAGCGCCAGCGCCACCGATCCCGGGGTGTGACCGCGCAGGTGAATGACGTCGAACGTCAGCTTGCCGACCTGGACCGTGTCGCCGTGTGCCAGCAGCCGGTCGGGCTTCACCGGCAGCGGATCGGCATCGATCTCATGGGCCGCGGTCGGAACGCCCGTTGCATCCACGACGGCTTGCAGTGCCTGCCAGTGGTCGAAATGTTGATGGGTGGTGACGAGTAACGCCAACTTGGGCGCGTGTTCGCGGACAAGGGCCACCAAATCGTCGGCGTCGTTGGCGGCGTCGATCAGCAGTGTCTCGCCTGTCTCGGAACATGTGACGAGGTAGGCGTTGTTGTCCATAGGGCCGACTGACGCCTTGATGATCGTCGCGCCTGGAAGCTCGCGGCGCATGGCGGTACCGGGGTCGACGTGGCCGGTGTAGTTGTCACTCACGACAGTCATCCCGTCACGTTAGCGCCCCGGGCGAGTCTGTCGGTGGGGGCACATAGCATGACAGGGGAGCCGTACGTCCATCCCCAATCGACCCACCGAAAGGTGACTGAGTGGCTGATCGCCTGATCGTCAAGGGTGCGCGCGAGCACAACTTGCGAAGCGTCGACCTCGACCTGCCGCGCGACGCCCTGATCGTGTTCACCGGGCTGTCCGGGTCAGGCAAATCGTCGCTGGCGTTCGACACGATCTTCGCCGAAGGCCAGCGCCGCTACGTCGAATCGCTGTCCGCATACGCCCGGCAGTTCCTCGGGCAAATGGACAAGCCGGACGTCGACTTCATCGAAGGCCTGTCGCCGGCAGTGTCGATCGACCAGAAGTCCACCAACCGCAATCCCCGATCGACGGTCGGCACCATCACCGAGGTCTACGACTATCTCCGACTGCTCTACGCCCGTGCGGGCACGCCGCACTGTCCCGTCTGCGGTGAGCGGATCGCGCGCCAGACGCCACAGCAGATCGTGGACCAGGTGCTCGCGATGCCGGAAGCCACCCGCTTTCAGGTGCTGGCACCCGTGGTGCGCACCCGCAAGGGAGAGTTCGCGGATCTGTTCGAGAAGCTGAACTCGCAGGGCTACAGCCGAGTTCGTGTCGACGGCGTCGTTCATCCGCTCACTGACCCGCCCAAGCTCAAGAAGCAGGAGAAACACGACATCGAGGTGGTGATCGACCGCCTCACGGTCAAGCCGTCGGCCAAGCAGCGGCTCACCGACTCGGTGGAGACGGCGTTGCGACTTGCCGACGGCATCGTCGTCCTCGAGTTCGTCGACCAGGACCCCGACCATCCGCATCGTGAGCAACGGTTCTCCGAGAAGCTGGCATGCCCGAACGGTCATCCACTCGCGGTGGATGACCTTGAGCCGCGGTCGTTTTCGTTCAACTCTCCGTACGGCGCATGTCCGGAGTGCCTGGGGCTGGGCATCCGCAAAGAGGTCGACCCCGACCTCGTCGTGCCCGACCCCGACCTGACGCTGGCCGAGGGTGCGGTGGCGCCATGGTCTAACGGTCACACCGCCGACTACTTCGTCAGGATGCTGGCCAGCCTGGGCGAGCAGATGGGCTTCGACGTCGACACGCCATGGCGAAAGCTGCCTGCCAAGGCACGCAAGGCGATCCTCGAGGGCTGCGACGAGCAGGTACACGTCCGGTATCGCAATCGGTACGGCCGTACCAGATCCTATTACGCCGACTTCGAAGGCGTGATGGCGTTCCTGCAGCGCAAGACCGAGCAGACCGATTCCGAGACGATGAAAGAACGGTACGAGGGCTTCATGCGCGACGTGCCGTGCCCGGAATGCCAGGGCACGCGACTGAAACCGGAGATCCTCGCCGTCACCTTGTCCGCAGGGGACCGGGGCGCGCGGTCCATCGCCGACGTCGCCGAGTTGTCCATCTCCGACTGCGCCGACTTCCTGAACGCGTTGACCCTCGGGTCGCGGGAGCAGGCGATCGCGGGACAGGTGCTCAAGGAGATCCAGTCCCGGCTCGGCTTTCTGCTGGACGTCGGGCTCGACTACCTGTCGCTCTCGCGCGCCGCTGCAACGCTCTCCGGCGGCGAGGCACAACGCATTCGGCTCGCAACACAGATCGGCTCCGGACTGGTCGGCGTGCTCTACGTGCTCGACGAACCGTCGATCGGCCTGCACCAGCGCGACAATCGCCGACTGATCGAAACGCTCTTGCGCCTGAAGGCGTTGGGCAACACCCTGATCGTCGTCGAGCACGACCTCGACACCATCGCCCACGCCGACTGGGTGGTCGACATCGGTCCCGCAGCGGGCGAGCACGGCGGGCGCATCGTCCACAGCGGCACGTACGCCGAGCTGTTGCGCAACAAGGCCTCGATCACCGGCGCGTACCTCTCCGGAAAACAGAGCATCGAGGTGCCCGAAATTCGCAGGCCGCGGGACCGCCGCCGCCAACTGAGTGTGATCGGCGCCCGCGAACACAATCTGCGCGACATCGACGTGTCGTTTCCCCTCGGTGTGCTCACGTCGGTCACCGGGGTCTCGGGGTCGGGCAAGTCCACCCTGGTCAACGACATCCTCGCGTCGGTCCTGGCCAACAAGCTCAACGGTGCCCGTCAGGTCCCGGGGAGACACACTCGTGTCACCGGCCTCGACAAACTGGACAAGCTGGTGCGTGTGGACCAGTCGCCGATCGGCCGCACACCTCGTTCGAACCCCGCCACGTACACCGGCGTGTTCGACAAGATCCGCACGCTCTTCGCCGCCACCACCGAGGCGAAAGTGCGCGGCTATCAACCGGGTCGATTCTCGTTCAACGTGAAGGGCGGCCGCTGCGAGGCGTGCACGGGCGACGGAACCATCAAGATCGAGATGAACTTCCTGCCCGACGTCTACGTCCCGTGCGAGGTGTGTCAGGGCGCCCGGTACAACCGGGAGACGCTCGAGGTGCACTACAAGGGCAAGACCATCGCCGAGGTTCTGGACATGTCCATCGAGGAAGCCGCCGAGTTCTTCGAGCCGATCACCTCGATCTACCGGTATCTGCAAACCCTCGTCGACGTGGGTCTGGGTTACGTGCGGCTCGGGCAGCCCGCGCCCACGTTGTCCGGGGGCGAGGCGCAACGCGTCAAGCTGGCGTCCGAACTGCAGAAGCGCTCCACCGGTCGCACGATCTACGTCCTCGACGAACCCACCACCGGGCTGCACTTCGAGGACATCCGCAAGCTCCTCGGAGTCATCAACGGCCTCGTGGACAAGGGCAATACGGTCATCGTGATCGAACACAACCTGGACGTCATCAAGACGTCCGATTGGGTCATCGACATGGGCCCTGAGGGCGGCGCCGGCGGCGGCACGGTCATCGCGCAGGGCACGCCCGAGGACGTCGCGGCGGTGCCGGAGAGTTACACCGGGCAATTTCTGGCTGACGTGCTTGGTTTGTCTCGGCCATCGACGCCGCGGCGAAGGAGCAGGGTCAGCGCCTGAGCGCGTCTGGCTATCGGCTGGGGTGTTGACACTCTGTCGTGCATGCGTAACGCGGGCGATATGCTCCTCGCCGGTAGCGCACACGGCGCTGGAGACCACATTGCGAGGACTGCATGTTGAAAACCGTGGTGATTGGCGCGTCGAGCGGGCTCGGGCGCTGTATCGGCGTTGGTCTCGCCCAGCGCGGCGAACACGTGGCGCTGCTCGCCCGACGCCGTGCCCGCATCGAGGCGGCCGCAAAAGAAGCAGGCTCGAACGCGGTCGCCATCGAGTGTGATGTCACTGACGAGGCGTCGGTCCGTTCGGCCATCGACACCGCGGCCGACGCGCTCGGCGGTGTCGACAGCCTGATCTACACGCCCGCGATCGGGCCGCTCAAACGTCTCGTCGAGACGGACGCCGAAACGTGGCGGCGGGTGTTCGACACCAACGTCATGGGTGCCGCGCTTGCGACTGCTGCGGCGATTCCGCATCTGACGGCGTCGGCAGGCAAAGTCGTGTACCTCTCCTCGGACGCCGGTACGTACGGGCCTCCGTGGCCGGGTCTCGGCGCATACGGCGTCACCAAGGCCGCGCTCGAAAGACTCATCGAGGCGTGGCGGGCCGAACACCCCGACATCGGGTTCACAAATCTTATCGTCGGGGAATGCGCAGGCGGAGAAGGCGACTCGGCTACCGGATTCAATGAGGGCTGGGACCCGGCGCTGACCATGGAGAACTATCCACTGTGGCTGGCACGAGGGTGCATGCCGGGCCAGCTGATGCCGGTGGAGGACCTGATCTCCGTCGTTCACACGATTTTGCAGACCAACTCGGCAACATCGATGCCCGTCGTCGTGGCCCGGGGTGCGCCCGCGCCTAATCCTGTTTGAGCAGAGCCGTTTTCGACAGTGGTGACGGAAACCTCGGAGCTATCCGGACACCGTCGAGCCATGCGCTGAGATCCTCTGCCTTGCGTTGCAGGGCCCGCTCGGCGTCGCGGCCGGGATCCTCGAGTAACTGCACCGCTACCTTCCCGCCGTCGTCCTGGCGCCAGCCGCCGACAACACGCCCGTTCCACCACGCCGTCGGCCCGGCGTTTCCGTTGCGGTCGAAAATGCTTGTGCGGTGCGGGCCGAGATACCAGTCACGATCGGCCCAGCCCATCGCGGTCACGTCCAGGCCCGGCAGCAGCGCCGCCCACGGCTCGGTGTCGGCCTCGTCGTCGAGCTCGTCGGGCAGTGCATAACCGGCTACACCCCCCAGGTCCACCTCCACCGCGTGGATGTCGCGCAGCGCCTGTCGCGCAGCTGTCAGCGTCGAGCCGAACCACCATTTGATATCCGTTACCGTCGCCGGCCCGAACGCGTGAAGCCATCGCCGGACGAGGTTCGCTCTGGCGGTTTGGACGGGTATTGCTTGGAGGGGAGCGCCGAACCACTCGGCGTGCGTGACCCAGCGGTGGCGCGACGCGTTCCACATGCCGTCGTTGGGTCCGCGGACAATATCTCCGCGAACCCCAAGAATCGTGAATACCCTCGGTGCCAAATGAGTTTCACCACCCCACGGCTTGCCGGGAGCGGGGTCGTACTTCCCGTCCAGCTCGGGCAACGCCGCGCGTAACTGCGACGTGCTCGCCGGTCCTGTCCCTGCGAGGTGGCGTAACACGGCAGCGCACGCGCGATCGAGCCAGTTCGCGCCATCGGCTGCAATGCCGGCCTTCTCGACGTCGGCGACAAGTCGGCGCCACTCGTTGTCGGCGACGCGATCGCTGGCCCCGGCCTGAATCGTCGCGAGGTCGTCGGCGCACACCAACCACAACGTGCGTCGCATCGCGAGATGTTTTACCACTGAGCGTCGTTCGTACAGCTGCTCGTCGAGGTCCCGGACGGTGAAGCCGGGTACTCGTGCCCACAACGACAGGTACGGCGTCGCCGGATCAGTGGCATGCAGACCCACCAGGTCCGAAATGACTGCGCCGATTGGATCGCCGGCAGGTTCCTCTGCGAGAAAGTGACGACGGGCAAGACGCGCGCGCCGCTCACGGACGGTGAATGTGCGCACCGGCCTAGCTGTCGCCCTGGCCCGGCTTCATCGACTCACGGATCTGGGCGAGGCGATCAGCCGCCGCGCGCTGGCGCGCTTCGTACTGCTCTTCGATGTCGCGGCCCTCGGTGGTTTCGGCGTCCAGCTCCGCTGACCCCAGTGAGGTGGTGTAGCGGTTCTCGATCTTCTCGCGGACCGATTCGTAGGTCGGCACCCCGGCTGAGCTGTACGCCGGCTCGACGTCGGGAGCGGTGATCGGCGCGGTCGGTGTCGGTGCCGCAGTCTCAGGCTCGGATGACTCGTCGGGCATGTCGCCACGGTACCTCCGCGCTACTTGCCGGCCGCCTGAAGCTGGCGCGGGGGCGCGGGGGCCACAGCTGCGGTGCCCGGCGGCGGAAAGGGACTCTTGGGCACCCCGGGTGTGCCCAACTCGCCGGCCAGCCACGGCAGGGCGGCGGCGAAGGCGCGCGCGGCGAACGGCCAGTCATGACGACCTGCTTGTGCGACCACAGCACAGTCGATCCCGTTCGCGCGGCCCAGTGCGCACAACGCGTTCGCGGCGGCCGTCGGGCTGCTTCCGTAGGCCTCTGCGCCGGGCTTGCCCCGTGCGGCCGCGGGAGTCACATGGGGTTGGGCCTGCTGGCCGCCGTGGATCGCGAACCACCCGGCGACGCCCGTGTACGGCCCGTGGCGGGTGATCACGGTCGTCGGGTCGAATGCAGCCCACGCACCGGCGTTACCGGCGAACAACCGGCTGATGGTCTGCGCCCTGGTGCCCGAGTTCGGGGCCAGGTCGCCTGCGATGTCTTCGAACGCACTGAACATGTCCGGATGCATCACCGTCAGGTCGACAGCGCACGTGCCGCCCATGGACCAGCCCACGACGCCCCAGTTGGCGCGATTCTGGCTGACGCCGTACGTCGAGATCATGTATGGCACGACATCTTTCGTCAGGTGGTCGGCGGAGTTACCGCGGGTGCCGTTCACGCACTCGGTGTCGTTGTTGAACGCGCCGCCAGAGTCGACGAACACGAAGACGGGCGCGCTGCCGTGATGGGCCGCGGCGAACTCGTCGATCGTCTTGATCGCGTTGCCGGTGCGCAGCCAGTCGGCGGGGGTGTTGTACTCGCCGCCGATCATCATCACCGTCGGCAGCCGCGGCGGTGGGTTGGTCGAGAACCACGCAGGCGGCAGATAGACCACCTCGGGGCGGTGCTTGAAATGCGATTGCGCATCGCTGATGTCGACCTGCACGACCGTCCCATTCTTGGGGATCGTCTTGTTCTGCTGCATCGCAATGACGGTCTCTTGACCCACCTGATCGGGGAGCGGCCCCGCCGTGAGCTGATTCCACGCGGTCTGGACGGTGGGGAAGTAGCCGACCCATTGATTGAGTGCCAGCGCCGCGCACAGCAGGCACAGCGCCACCGCGGCCGTCGACAGTCCGCGCCGCCACCAGCGGACACGGCGCCAGCCCAGTACCAGCACGCCGACCGCCACGCCGCTCAGCCCTACCCATAGCAACAGCGAGCGTGGAGTCGAATCACCGGCCATTCCCTGAGAATCGATGTACCAGTGGACCCACGCCGCCGTGCCCGCACCCGCCAGGATCGCCAGCGGCAGGCACACCATCCGCCAACGCGTGGTCCGCCGGCCCACGGCCAGCAACAACACCGTCACCGCCGCGGCCTGCACCGTCGCCGGGAGCCAGCCGTGCATCAGCGAGATGTGCTGGCCGAATGGCCACACCGGCTCCGCCGACACCGTCGTCACGCAGATATCGTGTGCCGCAAACCTGCGTACAACCTGTGAGCTCCAGGTGCCTCAGCGGGGCTTGGCCAATGGGAACGGCAGTGTCTCCCGGATGCTTCGGCCGGTGATCATCATCACGACCCGGTCGACGCCCATTCCGAGGCCACCCGTCGGCGGCATCGCATATTCCATGGCACGCAAGAAATCCTCGTCGATCTCCATCGCCTCAGGATCGCCACCGGCGGCCAGCAATGATTGCTCCTGCAGGCGCCGGCGCTGTTCAACGGGATCGGTCAACTCGCTGTAGGCAGTGCCGAGCTCGACCCCCCAGGCCACCAGGTCCCAGCGCTCGGCGAGGCCGGGGCGACTGCGGTGGGGGCGGGTCAGCGGTGACACCGACGTCGGGAAGTCCTTGTAGAACGTCGGCGCCTCGGTGCTCTCCTCGACGAGTCGCTCGTAGAGCTCCAGCACGATTGCGCCCGCGTCCCAGTGCGTCACGTACGGAATCTTGGTCCGGTCACAGTGTCTGCGAAGAGTGGCAAGGTCGGTGCGTTCGTCGATCTGCTCGCCGAGCGCGTCGGATACGGCGTCGTGGACGGATTTGACCTGCCAGGCGCCGGAGATGTCGACCGGCTGCAACACCCCGCCTTCGCACTGGCGCATCACCACCTGCTCGCCGTTGGCGGCAACCGCCGCGTTCTGGATCAGCTCGCGGCAGCCGTCCGCCCAGGTCATGTAGTCGGCGTGCGCCTGGTAGGCCTCCAGCAGCGTGAACTCCGGGTTGTGGCTGAAGTCCACCCCCTCGTTGCGGAACGCCCGGCCCAGCTCGAAGACCCGCTCGACACCGCCGACACAGAGGCGCTTCAGATACAGCTCTGGGGCGATCCGCAGATACAGGTCGAGGTCGTAGGCGTTGATGTGGGTGTGGAAGGGCCGCGCGTTTGCACCGCCGTGAATCTGCTGCAGTATCGGCGTCTCGACTTCGATGAAGCCTTTGCCCACCAACGTTTCCCGGATGGCATGCAGCACCTGGCTGCGCGCGGTGACGAGCTGGCGGGCTTCACGGTTGACGGCGAGATCGACGTACCGGGTGCGGACCCTCGCCTCGGGATCGGCAAGCCCTTTCCACTTGTCGGGCAACGGGTGTAGGCACTTGCCGATCAGACGCCAGCTGCCGGCGATCAGCGACCGCGTGCCGTTCTTGCTGTATCCCATCGTGCCGGTGACTTCGATCAGGTCGCCGAGATCGAGGGCCGTGGTGAAGTCTGACGTCGAACCGCTGTCCAGATCTGAATTGCTAAGCAAGAGCTGAACATCCCCGGACCAGTCCCGTAGGTCGGCGAACAGCACGCCACCGTAGTCACGCATCCGCAGCACACGGCCCGCTACGGTGACGACGACGTCGTCGGACTCGTCGATCGCGCGCGCGATCGTGTGGCTCGGGGACTGGCCGACGGGATAGGGGTCCACTCCGCGGGACCGCAGCGCCGCCAATTTGGCCATCCGCACCCGCACCTGGTCGGGCACCCGTGCCACGGGCGTGTATTCCGGGACGGATTCATCGGCCAGTCGACTGAGGTCAGGCGCAGTGCCGTCGTGGTGCAAGATGCCGCTGGCCATAACGGTTTCCGGCACCGCGGGATACTGGCCGGTGTGCGGGTCGCTGCGCCGCGAAAACGGCAGCACCAGAAAGCCTTCGGCGATCACCGACGCGACACCCACTCGTGGGATCAGTCTGGCGTCCTCGTAGCACGCGAACCTCGGCACCCATTCGGGCTGATACTTCATATTGGATCGGTACAGCGTCTCCAGCTGCCACCAGCGGGAGAAGAAGATCAACAGCCCGCGCCAGAGCCGGGCAATCGGCCCGGCACCCAGCCGCGCGCCCTCCTCGAACGCCGAGCGGAACATTGCGAAGTTCAGCGAAATGCGGTTCACCCCAATGTGTTCCGCCTGCATACTGAGTTCGCTGACCATGAATTCGATGGTCCCGTTGGGTGACTGCGGCGACCGGCGCATGAGGTCCAGCGAGGCCCCGGTGCTGCCCCACGGGACCAGCGACAGCATCGCCACTACTTCCGTCTCGCCCCTGACGGCCTCCACGAGCAGGCAGTCGCCGTCGGCGTTGTCTCCAAGGCGGCCCAGCGCCATCGAGAACCCGCGTTCTGATTCGGTGTCGCGCCACTCGTCGGCACGCTTGATCACCGAGTTCATTTCCTCGACCGGGATGTCCCGATGGCGCCGGATGCGTACCGTCAGCCCGGCCCGCCGTGCGCGCGTCACCGCCTGACGGACGGCGCGCATGCTGGGGCCAGACAACCGGAACAGATCGGGGTGCACGATCGCTTCGTCGCCGAGCTGCAAAGCGTTGAGGCCGGCCGCCCTGAACGCCTCGGCGCCGGTGGCGCTGGCGCCCATTACACCCGGCGCCCACCCGTAGGCCATGCACAGCTGCAGCCATCGGTTGATTGCCTGGGGCCAGGCACGCGGGTCGCCGATCGGGTCGCCGCTGGCAAGACAGACCCCGACCTCGACGCGGTAGGTGATGGCGGCACGCCCGTTGTCCGCGAACACCACGGCCTTGTCGCGGCGTGTCGCGAAGTATCCGAGTGAGTCGTTCTTCCCGTACAGCTCGAGCAGGCCGCGGATCGCGGACTCGTCTTCACCCGTCAGAGCGTTCTTCGCGCGCTGAGACATGAACAGCACGACGGCCGCCGTTACCAGCGCGACAGCTCCGAACAAGCCCAACAGCGTCTTCAGCACCACGCCTGGGCTGCCGGTGAACAGGTCCGGATCGGCGAGCGCGAAACCGCTCACCCGGTTCAGCGCGTAGGGCAAGCGTTCGTCCGAAGGCAGCGTTCCCGGGAACGTCTCGAGCAGGCCCCAGCCCAGAAGCGTCCCTATCGCCAAAGCGGCGACAAGCACTCCGGCCGCCCTCAGCAGAGCCCCCCGGCGAACCCTCGCATAGAACTCTCGGTAGGACACGAACAAGATCCCGACGGCGGTCAGATGCAGCCCCAGGCCGACGATCTCGCCAATTTGCTCCATCCGGGTTTCGGTACCGGCGGCGAGGTCGCCGACATTCCAGCCGGCGGCGAAAATCAGGTTGAGCAGCAGGATCCACCACGCGATCCGCTTGCGGGCCGCCAGTGCCGCCGCGAGCAACGCGAGCACGACTGCCCAGGCGAAGCTGGTGTCCGGGAAGTTGAAGATGTAGCTGTTGATGAACTCGCGCGGGACCTTGATCACCACCCGCAGGAACGGGGACAGGCTGGCGAGAAGCGACAGTGTGGCGATGACGCCGACAGTCCAGCCCGCGGTCGCCGGCACCCAGGAGAGCCGCGAGGACGGCCGGGTTTCAATGGCGGTCATTAGCCGCGAGGATATGCGTTCATCTTGGGCGCCGGATTAGATCGGTGGGCCAGTGTACTTTTCACCGGGTCCGGCACCGTGGTCGTCGGGTACCGCACTGTACTCGCGAAAGGCGCGCTGAAGGCCGGTCAAGCCGTCGCGCAGCGGGCCGGCGTGCGGGCCGAGGTATTCCGCCGAGGCCGTGACCAAGCCGGCCAACCCGGTGATCAGCCGGCGGGCCTCGTCCAAGTCGCGGTAAGGGCTGTTCTCGGGGTCCGGTGACGACAATCCGAGTTTCTCGGCGGCGGCGCTCATGATCATCACCGCAGCGCGGGTGATCACCTCGACGGCCGGGATCTCTGCGAGTTCACGCGCGGGAGGGCGGTCGGTCATGCCTGCTAGACTGGCATGCGCGACCGTTCCTGAGTGTGTCAGGGACAGCAAGTGGAGTCCCGCTCCCACCGTTGGCCACACCGGCTCAGCGGTCCGGTCATCGGCCCCTCTGGGGGCTGGTTCCGTGCCCGTGTTCACTGGGCGCGGGCGGCTTTTGCCGTGATCGGTCGGTATCGGGCCCTGCGTTTACGCGGGGCCTTTTTGCTGACGGGCCCTCGTTGCTGTCCGTAGACGCATCTCCCGAACTGCGCAGCACTGTCAACGAACCAGGGAGGCCCCATCACCACTGAGACCCGCGTCAACGAGCGTATTCGAGTTCCCGAGGTCCGACTGATCGGACCCGGCGGTGAGCAGGTAGGGATCGTGCGCATCGAAGACGCTCTTCGCGTCGCCGCTGACGCTGATCTCGACCTTGTCGAAGTCGCTCCGAACGCCAGACCGCCGGTCTGCAAGATCATGGATTACGGCAAGTTCAAGTACGAGACAGCTCTGAAGGAGCGCGAGTCTCGCAAGAACCAGCAGCAGACCGTCGTCAAGGAGCAGAAGCTGCGGCCGAAGATCGACGACCACGACTACCAGACAAAGAAAGGCCACGTTGTGCGTTTCTTGGAAGCCGGGTCGAAGGTCAAGGTCACGATCATGTTCCGCGGCCGTGAGCAGTCGCGTCCCGAGTTGGGCTACCGATTGCTGCAGCGGTTGGGCTCCGATGTCGCCGATTACGGCTTCGTCGAGACGTCCGCCAAGCAGGACGGCCGCAATATGACGATGGTGCTGGCGCCCCACCGCGGCGCGAAGACTCGTGCCCGGGCGGCGCAACAGGCCAGTGGTGACACTGGCAACGCAGAGACCACCGACACCGAATGAAAAAGGACTGAGGACAAACATGCCGAAGGCCAAGTCCCACAGTGGCGCATCGAAGCGGTTCCGTCTCACCGGAACCGGGAAGATCGTGCGTCAGCAGGCAAACCGCCGCCACCTGTTGGAGCACAAGCCCACCAAGCGCACACGGCGCCTCGAGGGCCGGGTGACTGTATCCGGCAAGGACGCCAAGCGAATCCGGAAGCTGCTCAACGGCTGACGCCGACCGACTTCTGCACGAACGAGATAAGGAATAACAAGCCATGGCACGCGTGAAGCGGGCGGTCAACGCCCATAAGAAGCGGCGCACCATACTCAAGGCCTCAAAGGGCTATCGCGGTCAGCGCTCGCGCCTGTACCGCAAAGCCAAAGAGCAGCAACTGCATTCGCTGAACTATGCCTACCGCGACCGGCGAGCCCGCAAAGGCGAGTTCCGCAAGCTGTGGATTTCGCGGATCAACGCTGCTGCTCGCGTCAACGACATCACCTACAACCGGCTGATCCAGGGACTCAAGGCTGCCGGTGTGGATGTGGACCGCAAGAACCTGGCTGAGATCGCCGTCAGCGACCCCGGCGCCTTCACCGCGCTCGTCGCTGTCGCACGGGCCGCGCTGCCGGAGGACGTCAATGCGCCGTCCAATCCGGGAGAGGCCGCCTAAGCCTGCTCACCGGCCCGGGAGTCCTGACCGAACGTTCGTCGCGGGTAACCGCGGCGGCGAAGCTGCACCGGTCCGTCGTTCGAAAGCGGGCCGGGCAGTTCCTCGCCGAGGGGCCGAACCTTCTCGAGGCTGCGCTGCACCGCGGTGCGGTGCGGGAGGTGTTTGTCACCGACTCCGCCGCTGCGCGGTTCTCTGCGTTGCTCACCGGGGTCGACACCCCGGTTCACCGGATGACTGATCGCGCGGCCAAGACGTTGTCGGACACGGTGTCTCCGGTCGGTCTCGTCGCAGTGTGCGGAGCTTTCGCCGTGTCGTTGTCCGAGGTGGTCGACGCGGTCCCGCGACTGGTCGTCATCGCCGTCGACCTGTCGGAACCCGGTAACGCAGGCACGCTCATCCGGTTGTCGCACGCAATGGGGGCAGACGCGGTTGTCCTGGCCGGCCACAGCGTCGATCCGTACAACGCCAAGTGTCTGCGGGCCTCCGCCGGAAGCGCCTTCGCGGTCCCGGTGGTGGTCGAATCGGATGCGGGGGAGGCCATTCGGGTGCTCACGCAGGCGGGCCTGAAGGTTCTGGCCGCGACCCCCGACGGCGAGGTCCCCCTCGACTCCGCCGATCTGTCTCAGCCCACCACGTGGATGTTCGGATCCGAGGCCCACGGATTGGCGGCCGCGATTGCCGCCTCCGCCGACGCCCGGGTGCGCATCCCCATGCCTGGCGGCGCGGAGAGCCTCAATGTGGCTGCAGCGGCGGCCATCTGCCTGTATCAGAGCGCGCAGGCGCAACGAAGTCCGACATAGGTTCGTCACCGATCTCTGCGTACTCTTGTCGCTGTGCGAACGGTTGGGTGCGCGGTGTTGGTCGCGGTTGCGGCGGTCGTCGTGCCGACGGCGCACGCTGATCCTCCACGGTTTCCGGACCTAGGCGGGTTCGCACAGGTGAATCGGAAGGACTACGCGACCTATTCCGCATACTCGACCACCGGCGTCCAGTTCGGCACACCCGCCGGGTATCGGTGTCGTATGACCTACACCTTCAAAGCCTCTGTCGCCGGAATCGACTGCTGGGGTTCGCTTCCCGGAACGACGCACAACCACGTGTCGGTGGTCGACAGCAGGGGTGAGGCGGCGCTCGATGATGTGGACTTGGCCGTGATGGAGCGTTACCGGTACATCGATGGCACGGGTTGGCACGACGGCGTGGTGAGCCCGGATGCGTACCGCTTCCTTCCGACGCACAGCAAGGTGAGCGACGACGAACCCTCTTCCCGTACCTGCGGAGTCGACGGGCGCATGACTGCGTGCGAGCTCCCGGGCTGGGACGGCGAACGCCACGGGTTCGTCCTGACGCCCGAGGGCAGTTGGACGTTCTGACGTTCGGAACGGCAAAGAGGCGTCACGCAGCCCGACCAGGTCCACGGGCCGGCCGCAAACCGGCGAGTGAGAACGTCGTGTGCACCAGGGCACCGGCGCGCTCAGCAAGGGTCTTGCGCCGGGGGACGTAATGCATTGGTAGTCCGCGCCGGTCACGCGGCGGTGCAGTGAACGCCGGTGCCTCGACGAGCGGTGCGTTCGGGGCGCGCTTGCCCGCCGCTCGCTTGTAGGCGGTCAACGCACGCGGATGCAGCCGGATCTCGTCGGGCACCGCCCAGAACGCGACCTCGACGGCCTTGCCGAACAACCTCAGCAGCACTTCGTCACCGGCTGTCCATCGCATCCCTGTCTTCTCCCGCACGACCGGGTCGAACAACCCCGCGGCGATCCAGCGCTGTCCGGCAACCAGCGGTTTGAACATCTGGTCCCACACCGGCGTGGGCAACAACACGAACCGCGGTTTGGGAATCCGGATCGCAAAGATGTCCAGCGTCGCGCGATTGATCTCGAGTTCGTCGCGGCACATCCGGTCCCAGTACTCCTGGAAATCCTCCCAGGTCGACGGCACCGGCCGCATGCTCATGCCGTACATCCGATACCACTGCACGTGTTCGTCGAAGAGTTGCCGTTTCTCGTCGCCGGTGAGGCCGCCGCAGAAGTATTCCGCGGTCTTGAGCACCAGCATGAAGAACGTCGCATGCGCCCAATAGAAGGTGTCGGGATTCAATGCGTGATAGCGGCGCCCGGACCCGTCAACGCCTTTGATGGTCTGGTGGAAGCCGCGGATCTGCTGACCGGTCTGCGACGCGCGTTCCCCGTCGTACACCACGCCCATGATCGGGTAGACGGATCGGGCCACCCGCTGCAACGGTTCCCGCAGCAGAATCGAGTGTTCCTCGACCCCCGCGCCGAGCTCGGGATGCATGTTCTGCAGCGCGCCGATCCAGACGCCCATCATCCCGGTTCGCAAGTCGCCGAAATATTTCCAGGTCAGCGAGTCCGGTCCGAGGGGGTCGGTGAGCGGCCGCGACCGTGCCGCTGAAGTGGTGGTTGTCGATGCCCGGCTCACTATTCCTCCTGGCTGCCAGTGCCCCGACAATAAACTTGACAACGGGCGTTGTCTACAACTCCAGGGCGTGTCGCCGCAGCTGTTACCCGTCGGCGACCGCGCCGCTGCAGCGCAGTGACCAGCCAATTTACCGAGCCGCCTCAATTGGTGAGGCACACGCGACATTGCCCGGTGTCAGAAACGCCATCTACCCTGGCGTTGGTGAAGGTCCAGCCGTCCGGCGAACGAACCGGCGGCCTTGGGGACGTCAAAGAGGCGCGCGATGGAGAACCCGCCGACGCATCGAAGCGTCGCTGGCTCAAGGACACCAACCACCACCCCGGGGTAATCGCCGCGATTCGCCGTGCGCGTAAAGCCCTGCCAGGCGATCCGCACTTCGGCGACCGGTTGTCCGCGAGCGGCTTCGGTGGTCCTGCTGCGGCCGCGCGCGCCGCCGGCCGGCTGCTGGGCGACGGTGACGCCGCCTCCCGCGAGATCGGCCTGGGCGCCCTGCAGGTGTGGGAGGCGCTGCGCGAGCGGGTGGGACGTCAGCCGACACAGGACGAAATGACGCTGGTGTTCACCGACCTGGTGGATTTTTCGTCGTGGGCGCTCAGGGCGGGAGACGACGCGACTCTCAAGTTGCTGAGGAAGGTCGCCCAAGTGGTGGAACCTCCGTTCCTGGAAGTCGGCGGCCAAGTGGTGAAGCGCATGGGCGACGGGATCATGGCCGTCTTTCCCGATCCTGTCGCCGCTGTCGCCGCTGTGGCTGTGGCCCGTGAGGCGCTCAGAGATGTTGCGGTGGAAGGATATACGCCCACGATGCGGGTAGGTATCCATACTGGTCGTCCTCAGCGCATCGGGTCCGACTGGCTTGGGATCGACGTCAACATCGCCGCGCGGGTGATGGAAAATGCGGGCAAAGGCGGTGTCCTCGTCACCGATGCCGCTCTGGAACGTCTGTCTCCTGAGCAACTCGAAGCGCTCGGGGTCGCCCCCAAACGGCTGCGGCGTCCGGTGTTTACGAACCGCATGAGCGGGGTACCCCGGGATATCACTATCTACCGGCTGGAAACTCGCAGAGACTTGCCGGCCACCGGTACGACCGACAACAGTTCCCCGTCGGAATAGTGGAATTCATGTTCGCGCGTACGTGGTCTGCGGTTCTACGCCTGCGGGTCACGCTGGCATATGCAGCGACTTTGGTGACCATCGCCAGCACTCTGGTCTTGCTGGGTCCGCAGGTTCAAGACAACGTCATCCGCCATATGAGCACCAACCTCCACAATCTCGGGCAGGGACATATCGGAACGCTGATCGGCAGTGCCTTCGTCACTACGAACGGCCCGATCTGGGTCTGGCTTCCGGGACTCATGTGCCTTCTCGCCCTGGCTGAGCTGTTCTGGCGCGGTGGACGGGTCGTCTGGACCTTCACGGTCGGACACATCGGCGCCACGCTGGTTGTCGCGGTCGCGATGGTGGCGGCCGTCGACTTCGGCTGGTTGCCGATATCGGTTGCGCGCGCCAGCGACGTCGGAATCAGCTACGGTGCGGCCGCCATCCTGGGCGCGCTGACCGCGGCCGTCCCGGTGCGCTGGCGTGCCGCGTGGATCGGGTGGTGGCTGTCAGTCGGGCTGTTGGTGGCCTGCGTCGCCGCCGAGTTCACCGACGCCGGCCATGTCGTCGCGTTGGGTCTGGGAATGGTGCTGTCACTGCGGTTCAAGGGCCTCGTGCAGTGGACGGGCGTGCGGGTCGGATTGTTCGTGGTCGGTGTCGCCTTTGGCTACATGGTTCTGGTCAACGCCGGGCCGTCCGTGGTGATGGGGCCGATCGTTGGGACCGTCGGCGCGTTGGCCGTGCACTGGGGCGCGAGGCGCTGGCGCGCTGGACGCAGGCATCCCGCCGTGCCCGTCCCCGTTGCCGTATCGGTATAGCGCCTGAACTCGCGCGCCGATTCGTCACCTAGAATCGCCGGGTGGCTGATCAGCCTGACCTGTCCGAAGAAGCGCTGACCAACGCGGTCAGCGCGGCCCGTCACGCCCTCGAACTCGCCACCGATTTCGACGCATTGGCCCGGGCCAAGACGGAGCACCTCGGTGACCGGTCGCCGATCGCACTGGCCCGGCAGGCGCTGGGCGCCCTTCCCAAGGAGCAACGCGCCGACGCCGGCCGCCGAGTCAACGTCGCGCGCGGAGACGCCCAGCGCGCCTACGACGAGCGGTTGGCGGCACTGCGGGCCGAACGTGACGCCGCGGTGCTGGTTGCCGAGCGTGTGGACGTGACATTGCCATCCACCCGGCAACCGGTCGGGGCGCGGCACCCGATCACGATTCTCGCCGAGCACGTCGCGGACACCTTCATCGCGATGGGCTGGGAACTCGCGGAGGGGCCCGAGGTCGAGACCGAGCAGTTCAACTTCGACGCACTGAACTTCGGACCCGACCATCCTGCACGCAGCGAGCAGGACACCTTTCACGTTGCGCCCGACGGTTCTCGGCAGGTGCTGCGAACCCACACGTCGCCGGTGCAGATTCGTGCACTACTGGAACGCGAACTGCCCGTGTACATCGTCTCCATCGGCCGGACATTCCGCACCGACGAACTCGACGCCACGCACACGCCGGTGTTCCACCAGGTAGAGGGGCTGGCGGTAGACCGCGGCCTGACCATGGCCAACCTGCGCGGCACGCTCGATGCGTTCGCGCGTGCCGAGTTCGGCCCGCGTGGCCGGACACGCCTTCGGCCGCACTTCTTCCCATTCACCGAGCCGTCGGCAGAGGTCGACGTCTGGTTCGAGAACAAGAAGGGCGGGCCCGGCTGGGTGGAGTGGGGCGGCTGCGGCATGGTTCATCCGAATGTGCTGCGCGCGTGCGGCATCGACGCCGACACGTACTCCGGGTTCGCATTCGGAATGGGGCTGGAGCGCACTCTTCAGTTCCGCAACGGCATTCCGGACATGCGCGACATGGTGGAAGGCGACGTCCGCTTCTCGCTGCCGTTCGGGGTTGGGGCCTGATGCGGGTTCCGTACAGCTGGCTGCGTGACGTGGTCAGGGTGGGTGCACCGGGCTGGGACGTGCCGCCCGACGAACTCGAGCAGGCGCTGATCCGGATCGGCCACGAGGTCGAGGACGTGATCTCGGTCGGAGATGTCACCGGGCCGCTGAAGGTCGGACGCGTGACCGAGATCGAGGAGCTGACGGAGTTCAAAAAGCCGATCCGGGCGGTCAGGGTCGATGTCGGTGAGCCCGCGCCCCGTGACATCGTCTGCGGGGCAACGAACTTCGTCGTGGGCGATCTGGTGGTGGTGGCATTACCCGGAACGACGCTACCCGGAGACTTCACCATTGCCACGCGGTCGACGTACGGCCGGACGTCGGACGGAATGATCTGCTCTGCTGCAGAACTCGGCTTCGGAGCCGACCAGCACGCGGGCATCCTGGTCCTGCCCGCCGGCACGGCTTCGGTCGGGGATGACGCCGTTGACGTACTGGGGTTGGGCGACTTCGTGTTTCATCTTGCAATCACTCCCGACCGCGGGTACTGCCTGTCGGTGCGCGGGTTGGCCCGCGAGGTCGCGTGCGCGCTCGACCTCGACTTCGTCGACCCGGCCGCAGTGACGGCGCTGCCCGCACAAGGCGAGGCGTTGCCGCTGCTCATCGATGCGGGCACCGGCGTGCGCCGCTTCGCGTTGCGCGCCGTCACCGGTATCGATCCCGCTGCGGTGTCTCCGTGGTGGATGCAGCGCCGGCTACTGTTGTCCGGCATCCGCGCAATCTCCCCGGCTGTCGACGTGACGAACTACGTCATGCTCGAACTCGGACATCCGATGCACGCCCACGATCGGGATCGCGTCACCGGCGGGTTCCGGGTGCGTTTCGCCGAGCCCGGCGAAACGGTCGTGACGCTGGACGACGTCAAGAGACAGCTCACCGACAGCGACGTGCTGATCGTCGACGACGCCGCGACCGCCGCGATCGGCGGCGTGATGGGGGCGGGCACCACCGAGATGCGCGACGACTCGCGTGATGTGCTGTTGGAGGCAGCGGTGTGGGACCCGGCCGCGGTGTCCCGCACACAACGGCGACTGCGCCTGGCCAGTGAGGCCGGCCGGCGCTACGAGCGATCGGTGGATCCGGCCATCTCGGTGGCCGCTCTCGACAGGGCATCGATGTTGCTCGCTGAAATCGCCGGCGGGACAGTCGAACCCCAGTTGACGGACTGGCGCGGTGATCCGGCACGCGACGACTGGTCCATGCCGCCGATCGAGTTCGACACTGACCTGCCGGGTCGGATCGCAGGTGTGGATTACCCGCAGGGCGTGGCGCGGCGGCGACTGGAGCAAGTGGGCGCAGCCGTCACCGACCACGGCACAGCGCTGACTGTCACACCGCCGAGCTGGCGGCCGGACCTGGTGCTCCCTGCTGACCTCGTGGAGGAGGTGCTGCGGCTGGAGGGGCTCGACGTCATCCCATCGGTGTTGCCGCAGGCACCGGCGGGTCGCGGCCTCAGCGCCGTTCAGCAGCGACGCCGGGCGATCGGGAAGTCGTTGGCGTTGTCCGGCTACGTGGAAGTGAAGCCGTCACCGTTCCTGCCGCCCGATGTGTTCGATCAGTGGGGCTTGCCCGCGGATGATGCCCGGCGAGCCGCGATGCGGGTGCTGAACCCGTTGGAGGCCGATCGCCCCGACCTGGCCACCACGCTGTTGCCGGGGTTGTTGGAAGCACTGGTCCGCAACGTCTCTCGAGGTGCGGTCGACACGTCATTGTTCGCGATCGAGCAGGTAGTGCTGCCCACTTCACGGACCCGCCCGGTTGAGCCGCTACCTGTCGACCGCAGGCCCACCGAGCGGGAGATCGAAACGCTCGACGACTCCTTGCCGCGTCAGCCGCAGCATGTTGCGGTGGTGATGGCGGGGCTGCGGGAACCGCGGGGGCCGTGGGGGCCGGGGCGTCCCGTGGACGCCGCGGACGCTTTCGAAGTGGTACGCACGGTGGCGCGAGCGTGCGGAGTGGAGCTGACGTTGCGCGCCGCGGCCGAACTGCCGTGGCATCCGGGACGGTGCGCTGAGGTACTCGCCGGCGACGTCGTGGTGGGGTACGCGGGGCAGTTGCACCCCGCCGTCATCGAGCGCTCCGGCCTACCCAAGGGCGTCTGCGCCGTTGAACTCGACCTCGACGCCATCCCGATCTCCTCGACGCTGCCCGCGCCGAAAGTGTCCCCGTTTCCCGCCGTGTTTCAAGACGTCAGCCTCATCGTGGCCGACAGTGTCGCTGCACAGGCGGTCATCGACGCGTTACGCGATGGCGCCGGTGACCTCTTGGAAGACATCCAGCTCTTCGACGTCTACACGGGTCCCCAGGCTGGTGAGGGCAACAAGTCTCTCGCCCTTGCTCTTCGGTTCAGAGCGCTCGATCGCACTCTGACAGAGGACGAAGCCAGCACCGCCAGGGATGCCGCTGTGCGACGGGCAGGCGAGGTTGTAGGCGCGGTCCAGCGGACCTGAGCCGCGGCCGATGGGAATGAATTTGCACTGATCTGCATAGTCATGCAAAATCAGATCCATGACGACGGTGGCGGTCGCGGGCGCGAGCGGTTACGCGGGCGGGGAGATCCTGCGGTTGCTGCTGGGTCATCCGGCGTATGCCGACGGGCGCCTGACGATCGGTGCGCTCACCGCCGCGGGCAACGCGGGCACGACGGTGGCCGAACATCATCCGCATCTGGTACCGCTGGCATCGCGTGTGCTGGAAGCCACCGATGCGCGGGTGCTGTCGGGTCACGATGTGGTATTCCTCGCTCTCCCTCACGGCCACTCGGCGGCGATGGCCGAAAAACTCGGTCCGGCAACGCTGATCGTCGACTGCGGCGCCGATTTTCGGCTGACCGACGGTGATGTCTGGGAACGCTATTACGGCTCGGCGCACGCGGGCACCTGGCCGTACGGGCTTCCCGAACTGCCCGGCAACCGTGATCGTCTCCGCGGCGCGCGGCGCATCGCGGTGCCGGGTTGCTATCCGACAGCCGCGCTGCTGGCCCTACTGCCCGCCGTCGCCGAGAACCTCATCGAGCCGGTCGTCACGGTGGTGGCGGTGAGCGGGACTTCGGGGGCCGGGCGTACCGCGAAGCCGGATCTGCTGGGCTCGGAGGTGATGGGCTCAGCGCGTGCCTACAACATCGGCGGCGCACACAGGCACACACCGGAAATCGCACAGGGACTGCAGGCGCTGACCGAACGCGCGGTCTCGGTGTCGTTCACTCCGGTGCTGGTACCGATGTCGCGGGGAATCCTCGCCACGTGCACCGCCCGCACCGCCTCCACGCTTCCGCGATTGCGCGAGGCATACGAAAAGGCCTATGCCGCTGAACCTTTCGTGTACCTGATGCCCGAAGGACAGCTGCCACGTACCGGCGCGGTGGTCGGTGGCAATGCCGCGCATATCTCCGTCGCAGTCGACGAGGAGGCGAAGATGTTCGTCGCGGTCTGCGCTATCGACAACCTGGTCAAGGGCACCGGCGGAGCGGCTGTGCAGTCGATGAACCTTGCGCTCGGATGGGCCGAGGCCGACGGGCTGTCGGTGGTCGGAGTCGCGCCGTGACGGAGGTCTCGGCGCAGCCACGGCTCCTCCGCACCCAGGGCGTAACGGCACCCGCAGGTTTTCGCGCCGCGGGCATCGCCGCAGGCATCAAGGCCTCGGGGGCACCGGATCTGGCCCTCGTGTTCAACGAAGGCCCCGACCACAGCGCCGCAGGAGTCTTCACCCGCAACCAGATCAAGGCGGCGCCCGTGTTATGGACGCAGCAGGTATTGACCACTGGGCGGCTGCGAGCGGTCCTTCTCAACTCCGGTGGCGCCAACGCCTGTACCGGTCCGCCCGGATTCCAGGACACTCACGCAACCGCGGAAGCAGTCGCCACGGCACTTTCCGAATGGGGCATCGAGACCGGCGCGATCGAGGTCGCCGTCTGCTCCACCGGATTGATCGGCGACCGGCTGCCGATGGACCGAGTCCTGACCGGCGTGAGCGACATCGTCCACGAACTCGCCGGCGGCATGACCGGCGGCGAGGCCGCGGCGCGGGCGATCATGACCACCGACACCGTACCCAAGCAGGCGGCGTTGCATCATTGCGGCAACTGGACCGTGGGCGGGATGGCCAAGGGCGCCGGGATGCTCGCGCCATCGCTGGCCACCATGCTGTGCGTCATCACCACCGACGCAGTGGCCGACGCCACCGCGCTCGCCTCCGCGTTGCGCCGAGCCACCGCAAGGACATTCGACCGGCTCGACATCGACGGAAGCTGCTCGACCAACGACACCGTCCTGGTCATGGCCTCCGGTGCAAGTGAGGTCGCGCCAAGCCAGGACGAACTCGACGACGCCCTGCTACAAGTGTGCGACGACCTCGTCGCCCAACTGCAGGCCGATGCCGAAGGAGTCACGAAGCGAGTCGCTGTGACGGTGACCGGAGCCCAAACCGAAGACGACGCACTGTCAGTCGCGCGCATCGTCGCCCGGGACAGCCTGGTCAAGACGGCCCTGTTCGGCTCCGACCCAAACTGGGGCAGGGTCGTGGCGGCCGTCGGAATGGCGCCCGTCTCCCTGAACCCGGACCGGATCACAGTGTCGTTCAATGGATTTGCGGTCTTTGTCGACGGCATCGGAGTCCCGGCTGCACGCGACGTCGACCTCAGCGGACCCGACATCGACCTCACCGTCGACCTGGGAAGCGGCAGCGCGTACGCGACCATCCGCACCACCGACCTGTCGCACGGATACGTCGAAGAGAACTCGGCCTACAGCTCATGAGCGCACCCGCGGTGCCCGCCGACGTGAAGGCCAGGGTGCTGTCCGAGGCATTGCCGTGGCTGAAAGCGCTGCACGACAAGATCGTCGTGGTCAAGTACGGCGGCAACGCAATGACTGAGGACTACCTGCGTGAGGCGTTCGCGGCCGACATGGTGTTCCTGCGCAACTGCGGAATTCACCCAGTGGTGGTCCACGGCGGGGGGCCGCAGATCAGCGCGATGCTCAAACGGCTGGGCATCGCCGGAGACTTCAAAGCCGGCTTCCGGGTGACCACGCCCGAAGTACTGGACGTCGCCCGGATGGTGTTGTTCGGCCAAGTCGGCAGGGAACTGGTGAATCAGATCAACGCGCACGGCCCCTACGCAGTCGGCATCACGGGTGAGGACGCCCACTTGTTCACCGCGGTGCGCCGCACCGTGCCTGTCGACGGAATCGCCACCGACATCGGCCTTGTCGGTGACGTCGCGACTGTCAACAGCGCTGCTGTGTTGGATCTCATTGCGGCAGGCCGGATTCCCGTGGTGTCTACGATTGCTCCCGACATCGACGGTGTGGTGCACAACATCAACGCCGACACGGCCGCGGCGGCTCTGGCCGAAGCGCTGTCCGCAGAGAAGTTGCTGATGCTGACCGACGTGGAGGGCATCTACACACGCTGGCCGGACCGCGAGTCGATCGTCAGCGAAATCGACACGGCGACACTGGCCGAACTACTGCCCGGACTGGACCTGGGGATGGTGCCGAAGGTCGAGGCATGCCTGCGGGCGGTGGGCTCGGGGGTACCCAGCGCGCACGTCATCGACGGCCGCGTCGAACATTGCGTGCTGGTCGAGTTGTTCACCGACACCGGGACCGGAACCAAGGTGGTGAAGTCGTGACGACCCCGGGAGTAGAGCGAAGTAAAGGCGCAGATCTCGCCGACCGGTGGGAAGCCGTCATGATGGACAACTACGGCACGCCGCCTCTCGCGCTGGCCTCCGGCGACGGGGCCGTCGTCACCGACGTCGGCGGTAAGCGCTACCTGGACCTCCTGGGCGGAATCGCCGTCAACGTCCTGGGGCACCGCCACCCCGCCGTGATCGACGCCGTGACCAGGCAACTGAACACACTCGGACACGTCTCGAACCTGTACATACACGAACCGGGGATCGCGTTGGCGGAGGCGCTTGCCGGACTGCTCGGGACCGACGCCGAAACCCGGGTGTTCTTCTGCAACTCGGGGGCAGAGGCCAACGAAGTCGCGTTCAAATTGTCCCGGCTCACGGGCCGCACGAAACTCGTTGCGGCGCAAGAGGCGTTTCACGGCCGCACCATGGGTGCCCTTGCGCTCACGGGTCAGCCCGCAAAGCAGGCTCCCTTCGCACCGCTGCCGGGCGACGTCACCCATGTGCCCTACGGCGACACCGAAGCCTTGGCTGCCGCCGTTTCCGACGACACCGCGGCGGTATTCCTCGAGCCGATCATGGGGGAGAGCGGCGTCGTCGTTCCACCGGCGGGCTACCTCGTAGCCGCGCGCGAGATCACATCGCGCCACGGCGCGTTGCTGGTGCTCGACGAAGTGCAGACCGGTATGGGGCGCACCGGTGCCTTCTACGCCCACCAACACGACGGGATCACCCCCGATGTGATCACCCTGGCCAAGGGCCTCGGCGGTGGATTGCCGATCGGCGCCTGCCTGGCCGTCGGGCCGGCGGCACGCCTGATGACACCCGGTCTGCACGGCAGCACATTCGGCGGTAACCCGGTGTGCGCCGCCGCAGCGCTCGCCGTCTTGCAGACCATCACCGCCCACGACCTGACCGGTCGGGCCGGCGTGCTGGGCAAGGCGCTGAGCCACGGCGTCGAATCATTGAATCATTCTCTGGTCCAACATGTCCGGGGCCGCGGTTTACTGCTCGGCGTGGTGTTGACGGTGCCGGCGTCCAAGCGGGTGGAGGTCGCAGCACGCGACGCCGGATTCCTGGTCAACGCACCTGCGCCGGACGTCGTCCGGCTGGCCCCGCCGCTGATCATCACCGAAGCGCAGATCGACCAGTTTCTGGGCGCGCTGCCGGCAATCCTCGACGAGGCATCAGCATGAGGCATTTCCTGCGCGATGACGACCTGACGCCCGCCGAGCAGGCGGAGGTGCTGGAGCTTGCCGCGGCGCTCAAGAAGGACCCGTTCAGCCGTCGCCCGCTGGAGGGCCCGCGCGCGGTCGCGGTGATCTTCGACAAGAACTCGACACGGACCCGGTTCTCGTTCGAGGTGGGCATCGCCCAGCTGGGCGGCCACGCCGTCGTGGTCGACGGACGCACCACCCAGTTGGGCCGCGACGAGACGCTGGAGGACACCGCACGGGTGCTGTCACGCTATGTCGAGGCGATCGTCTGGCGGACGTATGGACAGGACCGGCTCACCGCGATGGCGTCGGCGGCCACGGTTCCGGTGATCAACGCATTGTCGGACGAGTTCCACCCGTGCCAGGTGCTGGCCGACTTGCAGACGATCACGGAGCACAAGGGTCGCTTGAACGGCCTGCGGCTGGCCTACTTCGGTGACGGCGCCAACAACATGGCGCATTCTCTGCTTCTCGGTGGTGCCACAGCGGGAATGAACGTCACAATCGCAGCGCCGCCGGGGTTCGAGCCCGACCACCAGATCGTCGCTGCCGCGCAGCAGCGTGCACGTGAGACCGGCGCGCGCGTCGACGTCACCTCCGAGCCGGCGGCCGCGGCGGACGGCGCCGACGTTCTGGTCACCGACACGTGGACGTCGATGGGTCAGGAAGCCGACGGCCTGGACCGCGTGGGACCTTTCGAGCCGTTCCGGATCGACGGCAGGTTGCTCGCCACCGCCCAGGCCGATGCCGTTGTGCTGCACTGTCTTCCCGCACACCGGGGGCAGGAGATCACGGACGAGGTGATCGACGGATCGCAGAGTCTGGTGTGGGACGAGGCCGAGAACCGCCTGCACGCCCAGAAGGCACTTCTGGTCTGGCTACTCGAGCCCGGCCGATGAACGCACCGGAGATCAGCGGCACGCGCGCGGGCAGGCAGGCACGCATCGTGGCGATCCTCTCGTCGCGCACGATCAGCAGCCAGAGCGAGTTGGCCGCCGCGCTGGCTGCCGACGGTATCGAGACGACGCAGGCGACGTTGTCGCGCGATCTCGAGGAGTTGGGCGCGGTCAAACTCCGCGGCGCCGACGGTGGCACCGGCGCCTATGTGGTGCCTGAGGACGGTAGTCCTGTGCGTGGTGTTTCCGGTGGCACAGAACGGCTTTCGCGGTTGCTCGGTGAACTTCTGGTATCCAGTGACGCCAGCGGCAACCTCGCGGTGCTACGCACACCGCCCGGTGCCGCACACTATCTTGCGGTGGCCATCGACCGCGCCGCGCTTGCCTTCGTGGTCGGCACGGTCGCCGGGGACGACACGATACTGGTGATCGCGCGTGATCCCATGACCGGCGCCGAACTTGCGGCGCGATTCGACTCGCTGCAGTGAAGGAGAAATAGCAGATGTCCGAACGCGTCATCTTGGCGTATTCCGGCGGCCTGGACACGTCGGTGGCGATCAGCTGGATCGGCAAGGAGACCGGCAGCGAAGTCGTCGCGGTCGCCATCGATCTCGGGCAGGGCGGCGAGGACATGGAGGTCGTGCGCCAGCGCGCCCTCGACTGCGGTGCCGTCGAGGCGGTGGTGGTCGATGCCCGCGACGAGTTCGCCGACGAGTACTGCCTGCCCACCCTGCAGTCCAATGCCCTGTACATGGACCGGTATCCGCTGGTCTCGGCCATCAGCCGTCCGCTGATCGTCAAGCACCT
>JAVHWG010000490.1:0-6787 GCA_032159965.1 Mycobacterium sp. | reverse complement strand
CGTCGACGCGGGCGGCCTCTCTGGTGAAAGGGCCGACGACCAGGCCCCTGCCGGGGTCGCCTGTGGTCACGCTCTCGACCTTGATGACGTCGGCGCCCCAGTCCGAGAGCGCCGCGCCGGCCGCCGGCACGTAGGTCCACGACGCCAGCTCGATTACCCGAACGCCCTCAAGAACTCTCGGCATTGCTGACCCTTTCGGTCGTGTTGACTGGGTTCCCCGCGGCAGCGCGGCGCTCGACCTCGAGTGGCACCATCGGGTCCCGCGCCCACGGTCCTCGAGTGACGGCGTTGAGGCGGATTTCCGGAAGCTCGATGGACGGGTCGACGGTGTCCAGCCAGGCGACCGCTTGCGCGACATCGGCGGTCTGGATCGCATGCATCTCGAACGGCACGTCCTGCAGCATGTCGGTCTCCACGGGACCGGGCGTGACCACGTGGACAGCGATGCCGTCCCGGTCGACCTCGAGAGCTAAAGCACCTGCGAACGCATTCATTCCGGCCTTCGACGCCGAGTACGCAGTGCGCGCCCGCATCGGCTCGTGCGCGGCGGAAGAGGAGATGAACACGAAGCGGGAGCCGGCCACCATGCGCGGCAGCGCAGCGGACGTGACGACGAAACACGAGTCCAGGTTGGCCGATATCGTGGTCCGCCACTGCTCGAAAGTCTGCTTGCGCGCGTACGTTCCGCCCAGCACGCCGGCGGCGTGCACGAGAAGGTCAATTCGCTCGAGAGCCTGCGCCGCGGGTTCGAACGTCTCAGGCCGCGCCGCATCGGAGACGACGTACCTCGCGCCGATTTCCGCGGCGGCGTCGCGAAGCGGCTCTTCGCGCCGTGCCGTCAGCACGACGTCGTAGCCGAGTTCAGCCAGCTTGCGTCCGCAGGCTTTGCCGATACCGCCGCTGCCGCCGGTGATCAATGCCGTTCGCACGCCATCCCTTTCAGCGGGTGCGTCGCGCCAGCGCCTGCGGCGACAACGCGACAATCCGTTGTTCGGGGTCACCCGCCATGAAGTACGTCTGCGTGTCGGCAAGATGGCGGGTCGCCAACCGGCGCGCGCGGTCGGCGTCACCGGCCTCGATCGCATCGGTCAGCTTGTTGTGAATGTTCATCGCGATGCGCCGCTTGCCCATCGACGGATACTCGCCCCGCGCCTCGGTCCTGTCGGCCCACTGCTGGAGGTGGCTGTTCCACAGCGTCTCCAAACTGCCCACCACGGCGATCATCGTGTGGTTGCCGCAGCCGCGCACCAGCTCGTCGTGGAACTGTCCGCCGATTGCGGTGAACTGGGCGCCCTCTTCGATGCGCTCGGCCATCGACTCGTTGATCTGTCTCAGTCGCGGAATGAGTTCCTCGGCGCGGTCGGCACGCTTGGCCGCCAGAGCCGCGCACATCGGTTCGAGTTCCTGCAGAGCCGTACCGAGGTCGGCGAGCGGCACAGTGTCGCTCTGGAGCAGCAGGCCGAGCATGTACGCCGCGCTTGCCTTCGCGGGCGCATGCACGACGGCGCCGCCGCGATTGCCACGCCTGACAGACAGGAGGCCCTCGGTCTCGAGGATGCGCAGCGCTTCACGCAAGGACACCAGGCTGACGTTGAATTGTTCGACGAGCACTTCTTGACGCGGCAACAGATCACCGTCGGAGAGTTCTCCTTCGACGATCTGCCGGCGTAGCTCGTCGGCGATGATTTCGGCTGTCCTGCGCGCCGAGAGCCGACGGCGAACCTCGATGCCGATTCCCTGGGTAGTCATTATTTTGGCAATGCTAACAGCGATGCCCGCACTAGCCGGGGTTACGGATCGGCTATCTGTCAAAACTAACTAAGATAGCGGAGATAGCCATATAAGGAGGCGTGCGCGTGGGCGACGAAGCTGGTACGCCGTTGAGGCGGCTTCGCGTCGTCGAGGTCAGCGACCGCATCGCAGGTGACTACTGCGGAAAGCTGCTCACCGATGCGGGCGCCGACGTTCTCAAGATCGAGCCGGCTTCGGGAAGCCCGCTGCGTGGCTACACCGCGACCGGTGCCCCGCTCGCCGGTGGCGCGGACTCCCCGCTGTTCTCCTACCTCAACGCGGGTAAGCGAAGCGCGACAACGTTTTCGGAGACGCTTCTGGCCAGTGCCGATGTCGTGATCGTCGCCGCGACACGCGCCGGGTCCCTTCGCAGTGGCATCGACGCCGACCGGCTGCTCGACGCGGCGACGGACTGCGTCGTCGTCACGATCTCCGACTTCGGCTGGACCGGTCCGTGGTCCGAGCGCGCCGCCAGCGAATTCACGTTGCAGGCGTGGTCGGGCTGTACCGGTTTTCGCGGCGACCCGGCGGGGCCGCCGATAGCGATCGGGGGCGAACTGGGCGAGTACATGGGCGGTGCGATGGCGGCCTACGGGGTGCTGGCCGTTCATCGCCGTGCCCGGCGGGGTGGGGCGGGCGAGCACCTCGACATGTCGATGCTCGAGGTGCTGACGCTGATGCAGAGCTGCGAGTGGCTGCATTCTCAGCTGATACAGGTGCCGCCGATAAATCGCTCTGTCGAGGTCCCGTCGATCGAGCAGGCCAAAGACGGCTATGTCGGGATGACGTTCATCACCGGTCAGCAGTGGCTCGACTTCGCGGCGATGGTTGAGTGCCCCGAGCTCGCGGAGAACAAAGAGCTGCAGTTCCAATTGGGCCGGTGGGCCTACCGCGACTGGATCCGCGAGCAGATCGGACCCTGGCTGCGCGAACGGACGGTGGCCGAGATCGTAGAACTCGGCGGATTGTTCCGGCTGCCGATTGCACCGCTGGGCAACGGCGCCACCATCCCCGACATGGAATACGTGCGCGCGCGAAATGTGTTCGTGCCCAACCCCGCCGGCTTCAGTCAGCCGCGCCCGCCGTGGCTGATGACGGTTGCCGACCCGGCGCCGATTCGCGAGGCGCCGGTTCTTGACGACGTCGATGGCGAGAATCTTTGGCGCCCAAGAGAATTGGTCGAGTCCACGACGTCGGGCTTGCCGTTGGGCGGCTTACGGATCGTCGACCTGACCGCGTTCTGGGCGGGTCCCTCGGCGACGCATTCCCTGGCGGCCTTCGGCGCGGACGTCCTCAAGATCGAATCGGTTCAGCGCCCCGACGGGATTCGGTACTCGGGCGGCATGCGCCGCGACGTCGACGACTGGTGGGAGTACGGCTGGCTGTTCCAGGGCATCAACACCAACAAGCGGTCGGTGACGCTGGATCTGCAGTCCGAGGACGGCATCAGATTGTTCAAGGAGCTCGTCACCCAGGCCGATGCCGTGATCGAGAATTTCTCGCCGCGGGTGATGGACCAGTTCGGGCTGACCGCCGACACGCTGCTGGAACTGAATCCCGGGCTCGTCGTCGTCCGGATGCCCGCGTTCGGACTGGACGGCCCGTGGCGCGACCGGGTTGGGTTCGCTCCCACGATGGAGCAGATCGCCGGGTTGGCGTGGGTGACCGGACTGCCTGACGGGCTACCCGTCCCGCCCCGCGGTCCGTGTGACCCGTTGGCCGGTGCGCACGCCGCGTTCGCCTTGCTTGCCGCGCTCCAGTTCGCCGGCGACACCGGGCGCGGGCAGCTCGTGGAGCTGCCGATGATCGAGACGGTGTTGAACGTGACAGCCGCGCAGGCAATCGAATTCGAGGTATTCGGGCAGACGTTGCAGAGGCGCGGAAACCGAGGCCACCCGAACACGATTCAGAACGTGTACCGCTGCGACGGTGACGACGACTGGATCGCACTCACGGTTCGCACCGATAAGGAATGGCAGTCGGTGGTGCGGCTTCTGGGCTCACCGCCGTGGGCTGCGGACCACGAATTAGCGACGGTCGCGGGCCGCCGTGCCCGTGCCGACGACGTCGACGGCCGGCTGCAGGACTGGTTCAGGGAGCAGAAGCGCGACGTGGTGGTCGAACGTCTCGCGGATGTCGGCGTGCCGGCGGCGGCCGTCGTGTCGCCGTCCGCGGTCACCGAGAATCCGCAGCTTCAGGATCGCGGCTTCTTCGAGCGGCTGGACCACCCGCGGTCGGGGCCGGGGTGGTACCCGTCGCCGCCGTTCGCGCGGCTCACCGGGATGGCGAGATGGCTGTCGACGCCGGCTCCGACGCTCGGCCAGCACACCGCCGAGGTCCTGCATGAACTGTGCGGTGTGACCGCCGACGACCTGGAGCAGTTGGCCGCCCACGCAGTCATCGGCACCCGCCCGAAGGGTCTCTAGTCCTCCTCGCCAGTGGGGCCGTGCCCCCTGCTCGCGAGGAAGCGAAATTGCCTGCCGTTGCGGCCCGGTGCCCACAGCCCGATCAACACGGCGGCCGCCGCGGCGATGATCGCGATCACGAGTACCGAGGACTGCATCGCATGGACGAAGGCAGCCTCGCTCACACTGGCGAGTTGCCCGCCCGGCGGGCCGAGCCTGGTCGACGCATTCAGTGCGTACGCCAGGGATTCCGACGCCGGCCCACGGACCGGCTCGGGGAACGCCACTAGCGCGGGTGCGATCTGCCGGCTGTACTGGGCCGCGAGGATCGACCCGGCGACGGCGATGCCCAGCGCGGCGCCGATTTCGCGTGCGGCGTCGTTGACCGCCGACGCGACGCCCTGCTTGTTGTCCGGAACCGCGGTCATGATCGCCGACGTCGCCGGGGCGGTGATCAGCCCGATGCCGATAGAGAGCACCAGCCACCGCCAGAGCTGATCGAGATAACTGGTGCCAACCTGGACGTCGTGCTGCAGAAAAAAGCCGAGGGAGATCAACAGCAAGCCTGCGAACAGCACCAGCCGCAGACCGAGCCTCGGTAGGTACCAGAACGAAAATGCCGACAGTCCAACGATTCCCAGCATCAGCGGTGCGATGGCGAATGCGGTGCCCAGCGGGGAGTACCCCTTGACCAGTTGCAGGAACTGCATCAGCAGGTAGAGGAAGCCCAGGTTCGCGGCGAAGAACACCACGATCGTCGCCGCCCCGGTGGCAAACGCCGGATCGGCGAACAACCGGACGTCCAGGAGGGGTTGTCGGCGCCGAAGCTCCACCATCCCGAAGACGACCGCAAGTGCGAGCCCCAATGCAATGCAGCCCCACACCACCGGGTGTGACCAACCGCGTGTGGGTGCTTCGAGAATCCCGAACACGAACACCGCGAGAGCCGCACCGATCAGCCCCGCTCCGGGCCAGTCGACCGGCGGAGCGTCGGGCACCCGGGACGGTGAAACCGTAAGGGTCAGAACCAGCAGCAGGACGGCCGCACCGCCGAGTCCCCAGAAGATCGACTGCCACGGCCAGAAGTGCAGCAGCACACCGGAACCGAGCATTCCCAGCGCACCACCCGACCCGGCGACCCCCGCCCAGATGCCGACGGCCTTGGTGCGTTCCTCGGGCGGGTACACCGCGCTGAGCAGCGACAGCGTCGCAGGCATGATGAACGCCGCGCCCACACCCGCCGCCGCCCGCGCAACGATGAGCTGGCCCGGACTGTCGAA
The DNA here is from genome assembly GCA_032159965.1 of Mycobacterium sp. Taxonomy (GTDB): domain Bacteria; phylum Actinomycetota; class Actinomycetes; order Mycobacteriales; family Mycobacteriaceae; genus Mycobacterium. The sequence continues at coordinate 1,311 of JAVHWG010000490.1, read as the reverse complement.
CACCAGCGGCGCGATCGACGCGGCGGAGAACACGGCGAGGCCGCCAAGCATCGCACCGCGACGCCCGTACCGGTCACCGATGGCACCGGCCGGCAGGAGCAGGCACGCGAGCACCAGCGTGTAACCGTCCACCACCCACGTGAGCTGCGTTTGAGTCGCAGCGGTAGCGACGGCGATGTCGCCCAGCGCCGTGTTCAGCGCGACCATCGATGCGATCACCAGGGCCACGCCCGCGCAGGCGACCACCAGCGTCCATGTCCGGCGCCGACTTGGACCATTCGTGCCCGTCAAGTCGGTAGCCTGGTCGGGCCGAACAGTGTCGAGCTTGGTCATGCACCTCTCCTTCGGGCGGAGGAGCAAATTTTGAGACTATCAGTCTTGTACGGAGACCGGGAATCCTCACAGGCGCGAAGGAGGCGATGCCATGTCAATGGGACGACGCACTGACCCGCGACCGGCGTTGTCGCGTGCGCGTCTTCTCGACGCGGCGACGAACCTGCTGCGCTCCGGGGGCCCGAGCGCGGTGACCGTAGACGCGGTCACCCGTGCGGCCAACGTGGCGCGTGCGACGCTCTACCGACACTTCCCCAGTGGAAACGACCTGCTGGCCGCCGCTTTCCACTCGATGATCCCGCCGGCGCCGATGCCTCCCGAAGAAGGCTCGCTTGCTGACCGGCTCACGGCACTGGTGAAGGCGTGGGCGGAGTCGATGGCCGAGGCACCCGCCGCATTGTCGGCGATGTCATGGCTGGCACTGGGCAGCCCGATGGAGCAGCTGCCCAGTGGGCGGGCGGGTGACAGCCAGGAGGTGCAAACGCTTCGCGAACGCGTGGCCCAGCAATACTTTGTGCCGTTCGACGAGATTTTCGACAGCGCGCAGGCCAAGGCCGAGATCGGCGACGTCGACCGGGTTCAGGCGATCGCCCTCTTGATCGGCCCCATCGTGCTGGGCAAGCTCAGCACGATGGAGTTCGACTATGGCGAATGTGCGGGCCTGGCGGTCAGCGGTTTTCTGGCCACCCACTCCAAAGGCGCGGCCAAAGCGCCCTCAGCGCGGGCGAAGTGAGATCGCCATCTCGTCGTAGATGGACATGTTGTTCGCGAGGTTCGGGTAAGCGACGGTCGGCGGCGCAAGGCTGATGTCGTCGGCGCGGCAGAGCAACTCGTCGAGCACCGCACGGATCTCGGCGCGCGCCAGCATGGCGCCGAGGCAGTGATGGGGCCCGCCGCCGCCGAACGTCACGTGCGGGTTGTCGGTGCGGCCGATGTCGAACGCGAACGGATCGTCGAACACTTCTTCGTCGCGATTGG
>JAVHWG010000431.1:0-4393 GCA_032159965.1 Mycobacterium sp. | reverse complement strand
CTCCGCGAACTGCAATCTGACTACTAGCCACTGACGTCCCCTTGGTCGTTGCCTTCACACATTCTGCACACCCGGGCGCCGAAGCGCGACAGGTATCACCGAACAAGCCGCCTCAGCAGCGTCGACGCGGCCGCGATACCGCCTACCGCAGCGACAACGAGCACCGCAAGGTCCAACACGCCGTTGGACGGCACACCGATCAGCAGCGTGCGCAGCGCGTTGACCTCATAGCTCAACGGATTGACCGTCGAAAGCCAGCGCAACCAGCGTGGCATCACGTCCACCGGGTACAGCGCATTGGAGGCGAAGAACAGAGGCATCGTGATGGCCTGCCCGATGCCCATCAGGCGATCCCGATTGCGGACCAGGCCCGCGAGCGTCATCGACAGGCATGCGAAGAACGCCGAGCCGAGCACGACCACCCCCATCGCGCCGAGGATCCGGAACGGGTTCACGGTCATGTGCACGCCCATGGCGTAGGCGATGACGAGAACGCCAACCACTTGCGCGACGGACCGCACGCCCGCTGCGAACGCCTTGCCTGTGATCAGCGCCGAGGCAGGCGCCGGCGTGACCATCAGCTTCGCGAGGATGCCCGCGTCGCGATCCCAGACGATCTGGATCCCGTAGAAGATCGAGATGAACAACGCCGACTGCGCGATGATGCCGGGGGCCAGGAACGCCAGATAGGGCACCGAACCCGTGTTGATCACCCGCATCTGCGAGAACACCTGGCCGAAGATCAGCAGCCAGAGTGCCGGTTGCACCATCCGGGTGAGCAACTCCGCGCGGTCGTGGGACAGCTTCTGCAGTTCGACCAGCGAAAACGCCCAGATGCGCGTCAGCAATCCGCGCAACCGCCGCCATCCGCGGGGGGCGAATACGACGTCGACCGTCGCCTGTGGCTCAACTGACACGGCGCGCCGCCCTTCTGCTGGAACGGACTTCGCGCAGACCTGCTTTGGACGTCTCCTCGCCGAGTGCCGAACCGGCATAGTGCCGAAACACGTCTTCGAGGCTCGCCTCGGCCGACACCTCGGTCTTGATGCCGGCCTTGAGCTCCGCAGGTGTGCCGACAGCCTGCAGCTTCCCGTGATGCATCAGCGCCACGCGGTCACACAGCGCGTCGGCCTCCTCCATGTAGTGCGTGGTGAGCAGCACGGTCATCCCGAACTCGGCTTGCATGCCCTGCACCTGCGCCCAAACACTGTCTCGCGCAATGGGATCCAGCCCGACCGTCGGCTCGTCGAGAATCAGCAGCGACGGCCTGTTCACAAGCGCCTGCGCCAGCTCCAGACGCCTTACCAGTCCTCCGGAGTAGGTGGCCGCGAGGTCGTCGGCCACCTCCGTCAGGTTCATCGCGTCCATTGCGTCGCCGACGCGCCCGGCACGCTCGCGCCGCGGTACGTCGTAGAGCCTGGCGAACAGCTCGACATTCTGACGGCCCGTGAGCATCGGCTCAATCGAAAGCTGTTGCGGCACATAGCCGATGTTGTGCCGAATGTCCATGGTCTGCCGCCTGCTGTTCAGACCGAAGACGAACACCTCACCTGACTGCACCGGGGTCAGCGTCGTCAGGACACGGACCACGGTCGTCTTGCCGGCCCCATTCGGACCCAGCAGGCCCAATGTCTCGCCGACGTCGACCTGGAGTGTCAGATCGTCCACGGCGACGAAATCGCCGTACGAGTGAGTGAGATGCCGGCAATCGACGGCCGGGCTGTCAGTTGTCATCAGTATCGCTCCTGCAGTCTGCGCGTGATGCCCGCCATCACCGACAAGCCTTCCGACAGCGCGCCGATCTGGTCGGCGTCCAGCTCGTCGAGCACGTCTGCCAGCGCTGCGCGTCCGGCGGCCCGCGACGCGTCCGCCACATGCTGCGCCGAGTCGGTCAGCCGTAACCGGCCCACCCGGCGATCGTCGGCGTCCACCGCGCGGGTGATCAAGCCGTCCGCGACGAGTTTGGAGACCAATGTCGACGCCGTGTTGGGTACGAGCGCGAGTTCAGACGCCGCTTCGCGGACCGAGATGTCCGGCCGCCGCCCGACGAGGCGCAGCAGCTCGGCCTGAGCTTCGGTGAGACCGGAGGCCTCGAAACCGCGCCCAGCGGACCGGCGCAGCTGCCGACGAAACCGTCCCACCACGGCGAACACCTCGGTGACGAGATCGGTGCGGGTGGGCATCACACCATATTACCTCTGTCACAGAGGTAAAGTGCGGGGCCAGGGGGGAAATCCCCCGCCAAGGTGTGGGGCAAACGCCATGTTGCGCCGCGGCGGCGCTCCCTAGGTTTGACGGCATGGTTTCAATCACGGGCCAAGCTGGCGGCCACGACACCTGGGACTACGGCGCGGCGGCGACGGACGTGTCGCCCGCGACGGCGACCTCTCGCCGCATCGGCGTGGTGCCGTCGGCATCCATGATCGTCGGCGCGATGGTTGCGGCGGCGTGGCTCTGGCTCCCGCTCACGCTGTTGATCGTGGGGATCACCTCGATTCCCTCACTCATCGGTGTCGCGTTGTCGGCCGTCGCGTTCGTGTACCTGATGCGCGGGGTGGAATGGGTAGAACGGCGTCGCAGCGAAGCAGTATTCGGCATGGCGATACCAGTGCCACCGCGAAAACTGACGCAATACATGGGTTTTCAGGGCTGGCTGCACCAGCTGTGGCTGGACATCAGCAGCGAGCGGTTCTGGAAGGCCTCTGCGCATCACCTCCTCCGCATGGTGTACGACCTCGCCGCGACAGGTACCGCGTTCGCGCTCGGTGCTTTCGCGTTCCTCGCACCCGCGGCATCGATCGCGGTGCAGCGCAGCGACGACGACGCAGGTCTGTCGTTCCTGCCGCCGGCGGTGGCATGGCTGCTCGCTGTCATCGCGCTCGCGGCCGCCGCCGCGATCCTGGTCTTCGCGCCCGCTGTTGACGCCCGGATCGACAGGTGGTTGTTGCCGCCATCGCCGACGGCGGCCCTACAACGCGAGGTGAGCGCCCTCGCCGACGCGAGGCTGGGCGCGGTGACGTCGGCGCAGACCGAACGCCACCGGATAGAACGCGACCTTCACGACAGTGTGCAGCCGCGGCTGGTGTCGCTGGCGATGACGATCGGTCTGGCCCAGACGAAACTCGAAACCGACCCGGCTGCCGCGCAGGCGCTGATCGCCGAGGCGCACGAGGACGCGAAAACCGCTCTCGTGGAACTACGCAACGTAGTCCGCGGTATCGCGCCGACGATCCTGTCCGACCGCGGACTCGACGCGGCGCTCTCGTCGGTGGTCGGTCGCGCCCAGAACACCGGCGTCCCGACCACGCTCAAGATCGACCTGCCTCGACGGCTGCCGGAGGAGACCGAGTCCGTCGCCTACTTCGTCGTCGCCGAGGCACTGACCAACGTCGCCAAACACGCGCAGGCCACGCAGGCGGTCGTCACAGTCCGGCTCGACGAGACCGAAAACCGCTTGCATGTCACCGTTTTCGACGACGGTCGCGGCGGCGCGGCCATCGCCGACGGCGCCGAGGCCACGGGCCTGCGCGGACTCGAAGAACGGGTGCGCGCGGCACGCGGAACATTCACGGTGTCCAGCCCGGCCACCGGCCCGACGATTGTCAGCGCGGTACTGCCATGCGCATCGTGATCGCCGAGGACTCGGCGCTGCTGCGCGCGGGCATCGAACGCATTCTGATCGACGCGGGCCACGACGTGGTTGCCGGCGTACCGGACGCGTCGAACCTGCTGCGCATCGTCAACGAGACGCATCCCGACCTGGTAGTCGTCGACGTGCGGATGCCGCCGACTTTCACCGACGAGGGCATCCGCGCCGCGGCGTTATTGCGCAGCCAGAACCCCGAATCCCCGGTGCTGGTGCTGTCGCACTACGTCGAAGAGCGCTACGCCGCCGACCTCATCGCCTCGGACACCCGCGGCTTCGGCTACCTGCTGAAGGACCGTGTGGCCGACGTGCCCGCGTTCCTCGACGCGGTGGCAGTGGTCGGAGGCGGGGGCACCGTGCTGGACCCAGAGGTGGTGTCGCAGATCCTGGTGCGCTCACACCGCCGGTCGGCCCTGGACGAGTTGACCGCCCGTGAGCGGGAGGTGCTGCAACTGATGGCGGAAGGCAAGACGAACTCGGCGATCGCCGCGACGCTGCACATGTCGACAGGCTCGGCCGAGAAACACATCGCGTCGATCTTCACGAAGCTGGGGCTGACGCCCGATGACACCGAAAACCGCCGAGTCCTGGCGGTTCTGCGCTATCTCGAGTCGTAGAAGGGTTCGAATACATGACGACGATCGTTCCCCCGCCGGCACCCCTGCCGCCCGCCCTGTCCGGCGGCGCACGCACCGGCATCCGTGTTGCGCTGGTGGCCGTCGCCGTCCTCACGGTGGCGTGCACCGC
>JAVHWG010000414.1:0-6588 GCA_032159965.1 Mycobacterium sp. | reverse complement strand
GTCCTCGGCGTCGAAGACGTATGCGCCACAGTCGACGGGCTCGTGGCCGGTCTGCTTCAGGTGCTCGATGATCTGCTGCTTGAGTTCGAATCCAGCGTGGTCTGAACCGAGGTAGACGCGCATGGCGCGAAGCCTATCGCTCCCTGGCTTCCCCGAACATGCGTCAGCGGATAGCGTTGAACCCCGGGGGATATCCCTAGGAGATCACCGTGTCCAACCACTTCACAGGTTTGAGCCTCGGCCCGCCGCTCGGAGATCAACGCCTTGACCTCTGCGACCTCTACGCATTTCAGTCGCCCACCGACCCCGACCGCACGGTGTTGATCCTGAACGCCAACCCGCTCGCCGACGCGCTGCATCCTGATGCGATCTACCGACTCGCGATCGACAACGACGGAGATCTGTTGAACGACATCGCGTTCAGCTACGTGTTCTCCGAGCCTCAGGACGGCAGCCAGACCGTCGACGTCCACATGGCCACCGGCGACGACGCCCGGTCGCCGGAACCCGCCGGCGACAAGATCTTCTCCGCCGTCGAGGTCTCCTTCGGCAGGGAACCCAACATCGCCACCTCCGGCGACATCACCTTCTTCGCCGGCGCGCGCAGCGACGCGTTCTTCTTCGACTTCGACGGCGTCAAGAACCTCTTCGACACCTCGGGCAAACGCAATTTCACCGCACCGCATTTCGGCGGAGCGTCACCGTGGACGGGAGTCGACTCCAATACCGAGGCGAACGTCTTCTCCACTGTCTTGGAGCTGCCGACGGAACGGCTCGGGGGAAATCCCGGCATCCGGATCTGGGGCCGGTGCAGCCTGCGGCGCGACGGCGAGCTTGTTCATGTGGACCGCGCCGGTCACCCGTCGGTCAGCAGCTTCTTCAACACCGACGACACCAAGGAGGAATACAACGCCAGCGAACCGGCGAACGATCGCGACCGCTGGCTCGACCAGTTCGTCCACCTGTTGGGTCACACGGGCGACTACACGCGCGACGAGGCAGTCACCGCCATCGATACCGAGGGCACGCTCCCAGACATGTTGAGCTTCAACCCGTCTGAGCCGGCGAAGTACCCCAACGGGCGGGTGTTCACCGACGACGTGATCGACTACCGGCTCGCGTTCCTGTCCAAGGGCGACTGTCCGCCCAGCGGGTTGTCGCCACACACCGACACGCTGGCCGAATTCCCTTATCTGGGAACGCCGCACTGACCGCGCAACGTCACAGCAGCGTGCGCCACGCCAGCTAGTCGAACTGCGGCGGCTCCGTGCGGCTGCGCTTGAGCTCCCAGAAGTGCGGATACCCCGCGAACGTCACCGAGGCGTCCCATAGCTTGCCCGCCTCCTCGCCGCGCGGAATGCGCGACAGCACCGGGCCGAAGAATGCCACCCCGTTGACGTGGATGGTGGGCGTGCCGACGTCGTCGCCCACTGCGTCCATGCCGGCGTGGTGACTCTTGCGCAGCGCGTCGTCGTACTTGTCGGTGTTGGCCGCCTCTGAGAGTTCTGCCGGCAGCCCGGCCTCTGCCAGCGACTCACTGATCACCGCGTCGAAATCCTGGTTGCCTTGGTTGTGGATGCGCATGCCCATCGCGGTGTACAGCGGCGCGAGCACCTCCGGGCCCTTCTCCTGCTCGGCGGCGATGGCCACCCGCACGGGCTTCCACGCCTGCTTCAGCCCTTCGCGGTACTGCTCAGGCAAGTCCTCTTTGTGCTCGTTGAGCACCGCGAGGCTCATCACGTGGAAGTTCGTTTCGATGTCGCGGACCTTCTCCACTTCGAGAATCCACCTCGACGTGATCCAGCACCACGGGCATAGGGGGTCGAACCAGAAATCGGCTACGGACTTTTCGGGGGCCTTCTCGGGGGACTTCTCAGGCATCGGCAATCCTCTCGAAGTGTGGGTGTGAACAGTCTTCCATTCAGCACAACCGCCGCGGGAATGCGCGTGTTCCCGCTCGGCTGTCCACGCTTCGCGCAAGCGGCTCATCGCCCGTTATGTTTGGACCGTGGCACTTCCTAACCTCACCCAGGACCAGGCGATCGAGCGCGCGGCTCTCGTCACCGTCGACAACTACCTGATCGAACTGGACCTCACCGACGGACGCGGCGCGCCCGGCGAGAGCACGTTCCGGTCGGTGACCACCGTGACGTTCGACGCGCTCGCAGGCGCCGACACCGTCGTCGACATCGCAGCCCGCGAAGTGCGCAGCGCAACGCTCAACGGCGTCGACATCGACGTCTCCGGCTACGACGAGTCCACCGGCATCGCGCTGAACATCGTCGACGGGCACAACGTGTTGATCGTCGACGCGGACTGCCGCTACTCGAACACCGGCGAGGGCCTGCACCGCTTCGTCGATCCGGTCGACGATGAGGTCTACCTGTACTCGCAGTTCGAAACCGCCGACGCCAAGCGGATGTTCGCATGCTTCGATCAGCCCGACCTCAAGGCGACGTTCGATGTCGTCGTCACCGCACCCGCGCACTGGAAGGTGGTGTCGAACGGCGCGACGGCATCCGTAACGGAACGTGAGGGCGCCAAGGTGCACGCCTTCACGACCACGCCACGCATGAGCACCTACCTGGTGGCGCTGATCGCGGGGCCGTATGCGCGCTGGGACGACGTCTACTCCGACGAGCACGGCGAGATCCCGCTAGGCATCTTCTGCCGCAGCTCGCTGGCCGAGTTCATGGACGACGAGCGGCTTTTCACGCAGACCAAGCAGGGTTTCGGCTTTTACCACGAGAACTTCGGCGTCGCTTACGCATTCGGGAAGTACGATCAGTTGTTCGTCCCCGAGTTCAACGCGGGCGCGATGGAGAACGCCGGTGCGGTCACCTTTCTCGAGGACTATGTGTTCCGCAGCAAGGTGACCAGGGCGTCCTACGAGCGGCGTGCCGAGACCGTTCTGCACGAGATGGCGCACATGTGGTTCGGCGACCTCGTGACCATGCGTTGGTGGGACGACCTGTGGCTCAACGAATCGTTCGCAACGTTCGCCTCGGTGCTGTGCCAAAGCCGTGCAACGGAATTCACCGAGGCGTGGACGACGTTCGCGAACGTCGAGAAGTCGTGGGCATACCGGCAGGACCAGTTGCCGTCCACACACCCGGTGGCTGCCGAGATCCCCGATCTGGCCGCCGTCGAGGTGAACTTCGACGGCATCACCTACGCCAAGGGCGCCAGCGTGCTCAAGCAGCTGGTCGCCTATGTCGGTCTTGACAACTTCCTGGCCGGTCTGCGCGATTACTTCCAGGCTCACGCATACGACAACGCGGAATTCTCGGACCTGCTCACCGCGCTCGAAAAATCTTCTGGCCGAGACCTTTCCGACTGGGGTCGACAGTGGTTGAGGACTACCGGGCTCAACACGTTGCGTGCCGAGTTCGAGGTGGACGGTGACAACCGGTTCACCCGGTTCGCCATCCGGCAGGGTGGAGCGTTGCCCGGCGCTGGTGAGACCAGAGTGCACCGGCTCGCGGTCGGCATCTACGACGACGACGGCATGGGCAAACTCGTGCGCGTGCACCGCGAGGAACTCGACGTCGAGGGTGAGTTGACCGAAGTCCCCGTGATGGAAGGTATTTCGCGAGGAGCGCTGGTCCTGGTCAACGACGACGACTTGACGTACTGCTCGTTGCGACTCGACGACGAATCCTTGACGGCTGCGCTGTCGCGCATCGCCGACTTCGACGATCCGCTCCCCCGCACCCTGGTGTGGTCGGCGGCCTGGGAGATGACCAGAGAGGCAGAGCTGCGGGCCCGCGACTTCGTGGCGCTCGTGTGTGACGGGGTACGGGCCGAGACCGAGGTGGGGGTGGCGCAGCGGCTGCTGATGCAGGCGCAGACCGCGCTCGGCTCCTACGCCGACCCGGGATGGGCCTGCGCCGAGGGGTGGCCGATGTTCGCTGACCGGTTGCTGGAACTGGCCCGCGGCGCCAGGCCGGACTCCGACCATCAGCTGGCCTACGTCAACGGGCTCTGCGCATCGGTCCTTCAGACACACCACATCGAGGTGCTGGCAGCGTTGCTGGACACCGACCCCGACCAACAGGGCCTGGAAGGCCTGGTCATCGACACTGACCTGCGCTGGCGGATCGTGAAGGCACTGGCGACGGCAGGCGTCGTCGACTCCGACGGCATCCAGACGCCGTTCATCGATTCCGAGCTCTACCGTGACGCCACGGCCGCCGGCAAGCGCAACGCCGCCGCAGCCGAGGCGGCGCGACCGCAAGAGGCTGTCAAAGAAAAGGCGTGGACGCAGGTGATCGAGGACGACACGCTCCCGAACATCGTCGGGCGCTCGATTATCGGCGGATTCGTCGCGCCCGGGCAGGCCGCGTTGCTGCAGCCGTTCACGTCGCGCTACTTCGACGCCATTGCGGGCGTGTGGGATCGGCGGTCCAGCGAAGTCGCGCAGACGGTCGTCGTCGGCCTGTACCCGTCATGGGACATCAGCGAGGAGGCTATCGGAGCAGCGGACCGGTTCCTGGCCGGCGACCTGCCGCCGGCACTGCGGCGGTTGGTGGTCGAAGGAAAGGCCGGTGTCGAGCGTGCGCTGCGGGCCCGCCTCTTCGACGCCGGCTAGCCTCTTGCGCAGGAACGCGGAGTCAGTCTGGCGAGATGCCTGCGCTGAGCACCCGGACGGCGCTGATCAGCCCGTCCATCAGATTGCCGTCCTTGAACGACGACGCCGCAGCGGCAACCCCGAGAGGCGCCGCCGACTCGGCGCCGCGGCCCTTGACGCCCTCGCCGTAGACGACCTCGATGACGCGTTCATTGGGCGAGACCGCCAGCAGCACTGCGTCATTCGGTGTAGGCACCTGCGCAAGTATCTCGCGGGCGCGTGTCGCGGAATTGTCGCCGAGTTCTCCGATGTAAACGGCCAACCGGGCCTTCGACGCCCGCGACCCGTAGATCAGCGCGTCGTCGAGGGTGACCAGATCGCTCGTCGGGAACGGATAGTGCACCGACAGTTCACCTGGCTGCGTGACTCCGGAGATGCGTCCGCTCGACGTGATGACGAAGCCGGCAGGCAGATCGGACTCTTCGATCGTTGCGAGTTCACCACTTGCCACTTGCCCCTCCTCCGACCTTCAGCTCATCTGACCCGTGCCCGTGCCCATGGGGGGCGCCGACGGGCTCGCCGACCGCGGCCCACAGGATCGGCTCGTGGGTCCACTGCTCCGACATTTTGTAGGTCGGCGCGTGCGGGCCCTTGCGCGACCAGATCATGGCGGCGAGAACAACGACGATCGCCAGCGGAATTCCCACGAACAATGCGTGGATCATCAGAACGCTCACGAGGCAAACGGTAGCAGCCGTCGGGCAATGAGCGCGCGCGTGAAGCGCGAGCAGAAGCTCAGGCGGCGCCCTCACCCAGGTACCGCTCCCAGGCCGGGTCGAGTTCTTTGACCGTGGACAACAGCCGCCAGTGCTGACCCTTCGGCGGGGTGGGTGTCGAGCGCAGCGTCCAGCCGAGCTCGGTCAACAACCGGTCGGCTTTGCGGTGATTGCACGGCGAGCAGCTGGCCACGCAGTTCTCCCAGGTGTGCCCGCCGCCACGGCTGCGCGGGATCACGTGGTCGACGGTGTCGGCCTTCGCGCCGCAGTACGCGCACCGAAAGCGGTCGCGGTGCATCAGCGCCGCACGGGTCATCGGGATGCGGGCCCGGTACGGCACCCGGACATACGCACGCAGCCGGATCACCGAGGGCACCGTGATCGAGCGCGTCGCGGAATGAATCACCGGGCCGGCCGGATCGTCGTGCACCACGTCGGCCTTGCCGCACAGCAGCATGACCACCGCGCGGCGCATCGGCAGTGCGGTCAGAGGCTCGTAAGTGGAGTTCAGCAGCAACACCCTGCGGCGGCTCCACAGCGACCCCGACTCGGGGACAGGACGAGTCTCGACGCTGTGCATGACGCGTTCCGCCGCCAAGCCGGGTCGTCGGCTCTTGCGTTGCGCCATGTCACCTCCGCCGATCAGTCCACCATGAAAAACGCCATAGTGCACGACAATTCTCATCGTGTTCGCAGGTCAGTAGGTGAACGCCGGGTAACCGCCCCCGATGGCCCACAATGGGAGGCGATGGATTCCACAACCCAGCAATCGTTCTACGACGCGGTCGGTGGCGCCGACACGTTCCACAAGATCGTGGCCACCTTTTACGCGCTGGTCCGCGAAGACGAGATCCTGCGGCCGCTCTATCCGGATGACGAGCTGGATGCCGCCGAGGTGCGGTTGCGGATGTTCCTCGAGCAGTACTGGGGCGGCCCGCGGACCTACTCCGACCAGCGGGGCCACCCGCGGCTACGGATGCGCCATGCGCCGTTCCGGATCGGCCCGTTCGAGCGGGACGCGTGGCTGCGGTGCATGCACACCGCGGTGGCGTCGATCGACGCGCAGACGCTCGACGACGAGCATCGGCAGGAGTTGCTCGCCTACCTCGAGATGGCTGCCCACTCGATGGTCAACTCGCCGTTCTGAGCGGTCAGGCAGTGGTCGGGTCGATCATCGGCACGTCCGGCGGCACCTCACCTTTGCGCGTGTAGACGGTGGGGGTCGTCACCACGGCGCCCTTG
>JAVHWG010000237.1:0-3227 GCA_032159965.1 Mycobacterium sp. | reverse complement strand
AGCGCCGGCCGCAGTAATGACGGCGTGCAGGATAAACAGCAATGGGAGTAGTCGAATTCGCCACTGAGTCACGGGTTTGCCTCCTGTGATGTGTCCCCTTCTACTCGACACTTGGGCGCGAGAAGATGTGACCGGTCTACCCGGACCACCAGGTCAGCGGAAGCGGATGTTCAGCGTCGCGAGGCCGAAGATCTTGCGGCCACCGGACTTCGCGGCGACGATCACGACCCCACTGCGCGTTGCCGGGTCCAGCGACTTGATGCGGCCGCTGAACTCAATGTCGGCCCCCTCGGTGGCCGACACGATCGCGGGCGCTGACAGGCGCACCGCGTAGCGGGTCACCGCGCCGGGATCACCCGACCATGCGGTGGCGAATCCCGCACCCAAACCCATGGTCAGCATTCCGTGGGCGATGACATCGGGCAGCCCGGCCAGCTTGGCAATGTCCTCGTCCCAGTGAATGGGGTTGGCGTCGCCGGCCACCCCGGCATAGTTCACCAGGTCACCTCGGGACAGTCGGGTGTGGTGCACCGGTAGCTCGTCGCCGACCTTTACGTCGTCGAAGGATGGCGTCCCCGGCGTACGGGTCATGCCTGCGTCGGAGATTCGAACCTCGCCCTCGGGGCGCACCGTTTTGTGGTACTCCTCTTCCCCGATCCCGAAGATGTCCACGTCGTGCATCATCGTCTTTTGAACGGCCGTCTTGATGGCCGGATCGAGGTCCTCGGCGGTGAGGCCGACGACGGTGGTGTCCAGGGTGTGCACTCGTTCGCCGGCGGTGTCGGTGAAGGTGTTGGTGACGGTGATCAGGTCTCTGCCCGCGATCCGGCGCACTGATGTCAGTTCGACGTCGACGCGTAGTTCGTCGCCGGCCACGATGGGGCGGTGCTGCTCGAAGACTTCTTCGGTCTGCATGTAGGTGTCGTAACCGACGACGACCTGCTCGAACATGCGGCGGTTGCACATCATGCCCGGGGTCGACGTGAACGTCACCGGCGCCACCAGACCCGTATAGCCGAGCTCCGCAGCGGCGGCGACATCCCAGTGCGCGGGGTGATAGTCCTGTACCGCACGGGCGTACTCGCGGACCTTCTCGCGCCCGACCAGGTAGGTGCCGTCCATCTCGTAGTGGTGGCCGACCCGCGCTTCGAGCGCCGACGTTTCTGCTGCTGCGGTCATCAATTGCTCAACTTTTCTGTGGCCTGTTCACCGAGGCCGACCAAAGCACACTAACCCGCAGCCGTGGTCAGGACGCCGTGTGAGTCGCCGTCGCCCGACCGCGAGTCAGTGCAGGGTGGGTCGGTAGATGAGCTCTTGGATGTGACCGTCGAGAGTCCGGTGCTCGACGAGCTCGAGGTCGAAGTCGGGCGCGCCGCGGAAGATCGCGTCCAACCCAGTCTGACCGGTGATGACCGGGAAGAGCGTCACCTGCACGTGGTCCACGAGGCCGGCCGCCATCAGCGCCCGGTTCATCGAGAGGCTGCCGTGCGAGCGCAACGGCACCTCGGATTCCTCCTTGAGGCGCGCCACGACGTCGACGGCGTCACCGCTCACGATGGTGGCGTCCGGCCAGTCGAGGGGTCCCTCCAGCGTCGTCGACACCACCGTCGCCGGCATGTTCCACATCCGAGTGACCCACGGGTCACGCACGTCCGACTCCTCAGTACTCTCGGCCAGCATTTGCGAGAACTGCCGATAGGTGTTGGCTCCGAACACCATTCGCTGCTCCGTGCCGTACAGGGCGAGGCGGCGGTCAAGCAACTGGGGGCCTTGCTTGCCCCAGTAACCGGTCCAGTTTGCACTCGCCGCCCCGTAGCCGTCGAGGCTGGAGAAGACGTCGAAGGTGTAGCTGGCGGACATGTCACTCCTCGTGTGCGTTTACCAGGTGTCGTAGATACAGACTGACGGCCCACCCAGGACTCATCGCAGGCCGCCGCTATGTGAAGCAGCGCTTGGGGTGAAGCAGCGCTTGGGAGCGACCACTACCAGCGGCGGCGCAACCGGTCGCGGTAGGACCGGCCGTCGGGGTCGTAGATCGCGCGGTACACCGGAAGGGCCCACAGCCGTGTCGACCGTCCCAGCTGTTCAGGTTGATGAGGGCGCAGTCGCCCGGGCGGACGCGTGCCCGTTCGGCCGCCTTCGTACCAATCCTGCAGAGCCTGTGCCGATGCGGTGACGGCCTGCACGGCCGACACCGGGTCGATGAGGCCGGCGTCTTCGCTGCCGTCGTCGGCCAGATCGAGGTGTTCGCGCATCAGCCGCAGCCGCAGGTCCCGGGCGAATACCCGCGCCCCGTCACCGCGGCCCGCAGGATCGCGCGGTTCGCGCTCGTCGCGGGTGTCGTCGAGCACTGCGCAGGACAGCTCGCTGTCATGCGTCCACGACCGCCGGTTGAAGTTGTCGCTGCCCGCGCACGCCCAGACGTCGTCGATGACGCACACCTTGGCGTGCACGTAAACCGGTGTGCCTTCGCGGTTTTCAGCATCGAAGATATGCACGCGTTCCGGGTCGGCCTGCCGGCAGGTCTCAATGGCCTGCTGACGGCCGACCTTGTTGGGCGGTAGGGCGAACTTGCCGTCTACGTCCGGGTGACGTGGCACGACCGCAACCAGATGAAGGTCAGGGTTCGCGGTCAGCGCCTCGGCGAGCAGATGCGCAACCTCTTTCGACCAGAGGTACTGATCCTCCAGATAGATCAGGCGCTTGGCCCGCCGCACCGCCTTCGTATAGCCGCGGGCGACACTGCGTTCACCGTGTGGTGCGAACGCGAAATCGAAGTGGGCATCGGGATACGTGCGCAGAACCTGCACGGCCTGCGGACCGCACGGCGGCGGGTCTGCCGGCTGCGGCGGTAGCTCACCGGGACTCAGGTCGGCCCGTCGCAGCTTGTCGAGGATCCATGCGATCGGCGAGAGCGTGTCCAGCGGTGTCGGATCGGTCCAGCGTTCCCGGAACGTCAAGTCCAGAGACCCGACGGCCGGTCCATGGATCTGCAACTGGATGTCATGCCAGGGCGGGTTTTCTCCGTACTGCGGCGCCATCTGCACCGCCTGCGGGTCACCGCGGTGCTGCGCGTCGTCGCGACGGGAATGGCACAGGTCGATACCGCCGGCGAACGCCACGTCCCGTTCTGGTGCGCCGGGATGTCGCAGCACCACCAATTTCTGGTGGTGGGACCCGCCGAATCTCACCCGCTGGTCGAGCAGCACCTCTCCGCCCGCCGCCTC
>JAVHWG010000299.1:0-3155 GCA_032159965.1 Mycobacterium sp. | reverse complement strand
CGCATGAGGTCCGACGGACGTCGGCACGTCCCGCGCTCAGGCAAGCCCAGGGTCCAGGAGGCGTCGCAGATGCCGCCGATCCTCATCTGGGCTGGGTGATGCTCCACCTGTCGATCGGGTAGCCCCGACGGGCTGGCCCCGGGCAACGGCCGCCCGGTGTGCCAGCCGGGTTCGTCTGCCTGCTCGCGTCCGTTGGCAGTTCAGCGTCGTCGCTGAAAGCACGGCGGCACCGAATCGAGCTGTCAGGTGGCAGTGTGCAGCTGCGCTCACTTGATGTGAGCTGCCGCTTTGGCTGTCGGGATGCCGGCGATGGCCACTTCAACTGTGACGTGGCTTCCCGAGTTGTAGGGGTGCGGTAAGCCCTGATCGAAGCTGATCCCGGGGACGGTGAAGGCAAGTGATCCGTGCGCGGGCACCACGGTGTTGGCGGAGCATGGGAGGTCTTCGAAGTTGCCGGAGTCACTCGAGCCTCCCGATCCGCTGTCGGCGGCGAGGATCTCCACGAGGTAGCGGGGGCAGGGCGACAGGGCGATGGGCTGCCCGGTCGGGTTCACCAGTGCCGCGCCGATGGCCGGGACCGTGGTTGCGCCGGTGGTGGGGGCTGCGTTCAGCGACAGCCGCAAGTCCGACCAGCTCGGTGGCGGGCTAAGCACCGGCTGGGCTGGTTGGCTGGTGGCAGGGTCACCGGGATAGCCGGCGACACCGGGCTCGAAGGTGGCGTCGGAGTGGCCTTGGCAGGCCGGCTGCGGCCCAACGATTGGGGCGTGGAGGTCACCGTAGTTGCGGGCGGGTTCCCCGTTGAATGCCCCGTCGGCCATCGGTATGACGACCGCGGCGGCTCTCGGGCCGCACCAGGACCCGCTCCAGGTGAATCCCCACAAGGCGTTGCCGGCGTAGAGGGCGAGGTCCGGACGGATGTTCTCCGGGGGGTTCATCGACGGAAGCGATACCGATCGGGCCGCCAAGGCATGCCCGTCGGCACCGATCACGCCCGTCGGGCCGAGGGACATGTGCAGCGAACAGGAATGTCCCAACAGGGTGATCACCCCGGCGACACCGCCCTGGACCTGTCGGGTGTACGCCGTGGTTGTCACGTCCCGCGGTCGGCAGGGGCGTTGGGGCTGGATGCCCGGGCCGGACGGTGCGATGAGTAGCGGAGCAGCGACGCGGAAGGCGGCGTCCAGCGACGAGGGTGTATCGGACGGCACAGTCGCCGCCGGACTGCCGGCCGTGACCGTCGGCAGAAACACGCCAGACGCGGCAGGCGCCGACCGAGGCGCCTCCGGGGCGCGTGTTGCCGCACGAGACGAGGCGTCACTCTGGGCGGTCACGGGTGCCGAGGCGCACGCCGACGTCAGCGGTAGGAGCATGAGAACAGCGACCAGCCGATGCATCTGCATGCCCCTGAGACGCTCGCACAACGCATCCGGTTCCATGAAGCACCACCACCGATCACGGCAGACCCGCAGCAGGATCGGCTACTGCGACCGGACTTCACGCTCGAGCACCGCGCCAGCCGCGCCACGGGAGTGTCGGCCAAAGTCAGCCATTCGGTGAGATCTGAGGTTTGACCGAGTCCAGCGGACGGTCGGTGAGCGAGTCAGCCAGCTGGCTCTAGGCCTTCCACTGGAGTTGATGAGCCGGGGGACGGGTCTGCTAGGTGAAGGCCGACGCCGAGATGGCGATCACTCCGACTGCCGACAGCGCAGACGCGCTGGTCAGGACTCGAGCGGCCAGCTAACCGCGGAGCCACGCCTCCTGGTGGCCCGACAGCGCGAGTTCAGGCTGCGTGTCGAGCAGTGTTCTGGTGCCCAACGCAACGAAGAAGACTCCCATCAGGAGCATCGGACCGTTGCCGGCGACGGCCCGGTTAAGGCGCAAAGGCTGACAGAACCTCGCCGAAAACGTCGAGGGCCAAGAAGCCAATTCCCGCGGCGAGTTCGAACTTGCCGAACGCGGCGAGCGCCGATCGGGAGGGCGGAGACGCCCATGGGTCACGCGTCGGATCGACCATGACGACATCTTGGGACGCCGGGCCGTTGTCAGCAAGGCCGTACGGACGGTCGCCTGCGACCACGCCACCGGCGAGACGACGTAACTGACTCGTCCCGATCGTCGATCGCGATGGTGATCTGTGAGCCGTCACGCGGGACCGGGCTCGCGTAGGCTTCAACCATGGGTGAGGAGCCGTACCAGGTCTTCAAGTGGGTCACGGCTCAGGGTGCCGACGTCAGCGCCATGGTCCCACCGGGACAGGCGCTGTCCGAACGCCAGCGTGCCGACCTGACGGCGCAGGCAAACAACCTGTACGCCATCGACCCAGCTGGCATCTTCCACTTCACTCTGAGGTTCGAAGACACGGACCCCTCCTAACGGAGTCCGCCTGACGCGGACCTCGACGCGATACTGCGACCGCCGACTCGTGTCGCATGCCGATCGTCGTCTGGGGCGAGGCCATGCTCGGCCAGCCGATCCCGCCCGTCGCAACCGCACCAGATCCATGGAGAGTCCCGTGTTGCGGATGATTCACCAGCCGTGGCCAGCCCGAGGCGATGGCGGGCGCTCCAACTCAGCGAAGCAGGTGGCGGACTTCGCGGGCGAGATCGACTGACGCGTCGATCTCGACTTTGCGGTTGGTCAAGCTTTCGACGTTGATGCCGAACGGCAGGCCGAGGCGGCGGCAGAAGCCGATGAGGGCGCGGGCGTTGGTCACGCACTGGTCGTAGGACTCCGCCAACGGGTCCTCGGACCGCGCGATCTCGGTGCGCAACCAACGCGGAACGTCGATGCCCAGCCACGACATGAACTCGAGGGTCTTCATTGAGCCGCAAGGCGCCAGCGTCAGGATGACCGGGAGCGCCGCTAAGTCCTGGTCGCGGCAGGTGTAGGCGTAGTCGGAGAGGAGGTCGCGGATGTGATCCAGGTCGTAGCAGACCTGGGAGACGAAGAACTCGCACCCGGCGTCCCGTTTGCTCAACATCCGACGGTGCTCCTGCCCCGTGCCGGCGTGTCGTTCGGCGATGCAAACGCCGCCGATGGTGGGTTTTCGATCGAGTCCCGCGTGCAGCCGGTACGCGTCGGCGAGCCGGACCTTCACCGCCTGATCGCGGGAAGCGGCTCCCACCAGCACCGGAAGCACCCGACCTGCGTCGAGT
>JAVHWG010000240.1:0-7501 GCA_032159965.1 Mycobacterium sp. | reverse complement strand
CGTCGAGAAAGAGCGGTCGAAGTATCGCCGCACATTCAACCGGTGGTCGTTCGACACCCAGCGGATCGAACGCGTGAAGGACGCGCGGCTTGCCGAACATCAAGCCATGCGCGACTACGCGACCACCACGGGCTGCCGCATGGCGTTCCTACGTAATGCATTGGACGACAGTGACGTTG
Source organism: Mycobacterium sp. (assembly GCA_032159965.1). Lineage (GTDB taxonomy): Bacteria > Actinomycetota > Actinomycetes > Mycobacteriales > Mycobacteriaceae > Mycobacterium. The sequence goes on along the minus strand of JAVHWG010000240.1, from coordinate 7,322 downwards.
ACGCATGCGGTCGCTGCGACAACTGCACCGGCAACCGCTACGACGGCGCAACGAGCAAGAAGTTGATCGGCGAGGCTCTCAGCTTCATCCGGCGACGGCCCATTGTCATCGAACCGCGCAAGATGTGGGCTGGTCACCGATCCGGCAGAATTGCGAACATCCTCGAGGCGGGCCGAGCGCTCTGCTACACAACGGATCCGGGCTGGGGTGACGAGTTCCTCGCGACAAAGCATGCCGCAGGCACGCTCAGCGACGAGATCGTCGAGGCGTCGGCGACGCTGATCGAGAAGTGGATGCCGGGCTTCGACGGCACCGTCGTGTACGTCCCAAGCCCTGACCGCAGGCTCGTCGAGGACTTCGCCGGGCGGCTGGCGAAGCGACTCGGGGTCCCGCTGTCGGACAGCGTCGCCGCGGTGCGACCGCACGACCCCCAGTCGCAGATGGAGAACAGCGCCCAGCAGGTTCGCAATGTCGACGGGGCGTTTGCAATCCGCGGACCCGTGCCGCCGGGTCCGATCCTGCTTGTCGACGACGTGTCCGACTCGAAGTGGACAATGACCGTGATCGGCGAATTGCTTCTGCGCGAGGGAAGCGGACCGGTGTATCCGTCCGCGGTGGCCCGGACAAAGGGATGACGTTGCTCGACGACCAGGACTTGGCAGCGCTGGTGCTGACCAGCCGGCTCGTCGACGCGTCTGCCACGCCGTTCTCGTCGCGCGACTACTGGGCGCTGCGCCAGCAGGTCGACCCGTCGGTTCTCCACGGCCGCACCGCCGCGTCGATCTCCTCCGAACACTCGCTCCCGGTGGAGACCGCGCAGAGAATTGCGCAGCTTTTCGACCGGACTGCGGCTCTTGCCATCGCGATCGAGAACCTGGACCACGCCGGCATCTGGACCGTCACCTACGTCGGCGAGCAATATCCGCAAAGGTTGCGGACCCGGCTCGGCGACGCGGCACCCGTCGTGCTTCACGGCGTCGGCGACGCCGGACTGTTGAGCACCGACGGCGTGGGGATCGTCGGCTCCGGGGATGTCTCGGCGCAAGGATCGCAGACCGCACGCGAAGTCGCTGAAATCGTCTCTGCAGCAGGGGTATCCGTCATCTCAGGTGCGGCACGTGGCGTGGACAGCGATGCGATGAACGCCGCGCTGAACGCCGGTGGCCGCGTCGTCGGCGTGTTGGCGGAGTCGCTGCAGAGCACCGTTGCCAAGCGCGGCATCCGGCAGGCAGTGGCCCGCGGCCAGATCTGTCTGGTGACGCCCTATGCACCCACTGCGCCGTTCTCGGCGCGAAATGCGTTAGCACGCACCAAGATCATCTATGCGCTCGCCGAATGCACGGTCGTCGTGGCAAGCGATCACGAGGCCGGCGGCACCTGGACCGGTGCTACCGAAGCGCTCGAGAATGACTATGGCCGCGTTGCCTGCTGGACCGGGAACGGTGCCGGGCCGGGCAATCACGCACTCGTCGAGCGCGGCGCGTCGGGTCTGCCGGACATGGCTCACGTACGGCAACTGACGCTTGGCTTCGGCGCTGCACGCTGAGCCGCGCGGCGTACTGTTCGAGCGTGCACGTCGACGCGATGACGACTCCGCAGCCGTTGGCGAAGATCGGGGACCTCGCCCGGCGTACGCAGGCCGCGGGGTTTTCCGGCCTTCTGTTCACCGAGACAGGCCGTACCGCCTACCTCAGCGCCGCCGCGGCATCGCAGGCCGCGCCCGGTCTGGAGCTCTCGACCGGGGTCGCAGTAGCCTTTCCGCGGAGTCCGTTCGTCACGGCCGCAACGGCGTGGGAACTGCAGGAGGCAACAGACGGGAAGTTCCGCCTCGGCCTCGGCACGCAGGTCCGCACGCACGTCGTGAGGCGCTACGGCGTGGCCTTCGAACATCCCGGTCCGCGACTGCGCGACTACGTGCGCGCCGTCAAGGCATGCTTCGCCGCGTTCCGAAGCGGGACACTGGATTACCACGGTGAGTTCTACGACCTCGATTTCATCTCGCCGCAGTGGAGCGCCGGACCCATCGACGCGCCCGATCCCAAGGTCGACGTAGCGGCCGTCAACCCCTGGATGCTGCGCATGGCGGGCGAAGTGGCCGACGGCGTGCACATTCACCCGCTGGGCGAACCCGGTTACATCGCGCGTCATGTGGTGCCGAATGTGGCTGCGGGAGCGGCAAAGTCAGGCCGAGCGGCGTCCGAGGTCGCAGTGATCGTGCCGGCGATGACGGTCGTCGGCGACAGCGACGAGGAACGTCACAACGAGCGCGAGTTGGTCAGGGCCAGCATGAGCTTCTACGGAAGCACGCCCAACTACTCCTTCATCTGGGATGAAGCCGGCTTCGACGGAACCACCGCCCGCATCCGGGAAAAGCAGAAGACCGGCGACTTCAAAGGGATGGCCGCGCAGATCACCGATGAGCACATCGCCACCTTCGCCACCGAGTCGTCGTGGGACGGACTGGCCGACGCGCTGACCGCAAAGTATGAAGGAACCGCAACGCGACTCGTGCTCTACAACGCAACCGCCGACCCCGAGCGCTTCGAGCGGTACGGCGAGGTCGCGCGCCGGATGTCGAGGTAACAACACGGTCACTGCCCCGCGTGGCCGCGGGAACCGAGGCGTCGCAGCTGTTAACTTCGCCGCGTGTCAGACGTATTCGCGAAGTGGGCCCGTCGCGTCCGCGTGGTGATGATGGCGATCGCGTTGGCAGTGGCATTCACTGCGGCGCCCAGAGCCGGTGCCTATTCGCGATCGGGGCTGCCCGTCGAAACCCTCAGCGTGCCGTCGCCGTCCATGGGCCGCGACATCAAAGTCCAATTCCAAGGTGGCGGGCCGCATTCGGTTCTTCTGCTCGACGGGCTGCGCGCCCAGGAGGACGCCAACGGGTGGGACATCAACACCGCGGCGTTCGAGTGGTTCTCCCAGTCGGGGGTTTCGGTCGTGATGCCCGTCGGCGGTCAGTCGAGCTTCTACAGCAATTGGTATGCGCCCGCGAAGGGCTCCAACGGGACGATGACCTACAAGTGGGAGACGTTCCTGACGCAGGAGCTGCCTGCGTGGCTGCAAGCGAACAAGGGGCAGGACCCGACCCGCAATGCCGTTGTCGGGCTGTCGATGTCGGGCGGGGCGGCGTTGATCCTGGCATCGTATTACCCGCAGCAGTTCATCTTCGCCGGGTCGCTGTCCGGGTACCTGAACCCGTCAACCGGGTTGTGGCCGACGCTGATCGGCCTCGCGATGAAGGACGCCGGCGGCTACAACGTGACCGACATGTGGGGTCAGCCGAACAATCCGGCATGGCGGCGCAACGACCCGATGCTCAACATCCCGCGGCTGGTGGCCAACAACACCGCGCTGTGGATGTACTGCGGCAACGGCACCGTGAGCGACCTCGACACCAGTGGCGGCGGTGTCGGCGAGCAGTTTAGCGCGCAATCTCTGGAGAACCTCACCCTGGACACGAACAAGCAGTTCCAGCAGAAGTATCTGGCCGCCGGCGGCCGCAACGCGGCGTTCAACTTTCCGTCGAGCGGAACGCACAGCTGGGGGTACTGGGGCTCGCAACTGCAGCAGATGAAGCCGGACCTGGTGCGGATCCTGGCCACTCCGGTTCCGGCGCCGGCGCCTGCGGCTCCGCCCGCACCGGGTATAGCGCCTGCGCCCGCGCCCGTGCCTGCTCAGGTGCCAGTGCCTGGCGCGCAGGTGCCCGTCGCTCAGGTGCCAGTGCCGCCGGCGGCGCCCGGCCTGAATTTGGTGCCCGCTCGCTAGCGATGCATCGACGATCCCCAAGCGCTGGCAGAGCACCCGCTCAGGGAAATGCCCTCCGTGGGGTAGACTCAAATCAACGTTGGCGCTGACAACAGCTGCCAACACGTCGTGGAACTACTTCATCCCACCGGCATCAGCCCGCAATTCGCGGCTGGAAAACCGCGTGCCTGGATGATCGTGCCCCAGCACAGACGTCTCGCGGCGATCGATATTGCCCACCGGCAATCTCGCCACCCTGTGCTGACCGGCGCACGCGAACCGTCGCGACGACGCAGCACACCCGATGCCTGAAAGGCACCGAAAAGTGACTACCCCCAACAGCTTTGCCGACCTCGGCGTGCGTCCGTCCATCGTGAGCGCACTCGCCAAGACCGGCATCACCGACCCCTTCCCCATCCAAGTGGAAACCCTGCTCGACACCCTGGCCGGCCGCGACGTTCTGGGCCGCGGCAAGACCGGCAGCGGCAAGACGCTGGCCTTCGCGATCCCATTGGTCAGCCGCCTGTCCGACAACAAGCGACGCCCGTCGCGGCCGTCGGGACTGGTGCTGGCACCCACCCGTGAGCTGGCCACCCAGATCAGCGCCGCACTGCAGCCCCTGGCCGACGCCACCAACCTGAAGGTCACCACGATCTTCGGCGGCGTACCGCAAGGCAGGCAGGTCTCGGCCCTGCGAGCCGGCGTCGACATCGTCGTCGCGTGCCCCGGGCGGCTCGAAGACCTGATGAAACAACGCGTGGTCAGCCTCGACGCCGTCGAGATCACCGTGATCGACGAAGCCGATCACATGGCTGACCTCGGCTTCCTGCCCGCGGTCACCCGCATCCTGGCCGCCACCCCCGCAGGTGGCCAGCGCATGCTGTTCTCCGCCACCTTGGACAACGGCGTCGACAAGCTGGTGAAGCGCTTCCTCCGCAACGAGGTGCTGCACTCGGTCGACGAACTGAACGCTCCCATCGCGGCGATGACGCACCACGTCTTCCACGTCGCAGCGGCGGACAAGACCGCGCTGGTGCACCGACTCGCCTCCGGCACCGGCAGGCGCATCCTCTTCATGCGCACCAAGCATCACGCCCGCAAGCTCGCGAAACAGCTCAACGAGGCCGGCATCCCGTCAGTTGACTTGCACGGCAACCTTTCTCAGCCTGCCCGCGACCGCAACCTCGCGGCCTTCACCACCGGCCAGGCCCGCGTGCTGGTGGCCACCGACATCGCGGCCCGCGGCGTGCACGTCGACGAGGTCGAGCTCGTGGTCCATATCGACCCGCCTGCCGAGCACAAGGCATACCTGCACCGCTCAGGGCGCACCGCGCGCGCAGGCAACGCCGGTGACGTCGTCACCGTCGTACTGCCCGAGCAGCGCAGGGACACCCAGATGCTGCTGCGCAAGGCGGGCATCGCCGTCACCCCGCAGCAGGTAGGAGCGGATTCCGCCGCCGTGCATGCGCTGGTCGGTGAGATCGCCCCGTACCGTGCTCCCGCCCCCAAGGCGGCACCCACGCAGCAGGCCCAGCGCCGTCCGCAGAATGGCGGAGACCGCCGGCGCCGATCCAACCGTCCGCAGCGCAGCGCCCGGTAGGTAGAGACCGAGAGCGTCAACTGCTACGCTATCGCCGGATGTTTACTGTACATCCGTCCTGAAATGAGAGAAGTAAGTAAATGGCACAAGGAACCGTGAAATGGTTCAACGGTGAAAAGGGCTTCGGCTTTATCACGCCCGACGAAGGCAACAAGGATGTCTTCGTCCACTATTCGGAGATCCAAGGCAGCGGCTTTCGCACGCTCGAGGAGAACCAGCGCGTCGAGTTCAGCATCGAGCAAGGTGCGAAGGGTCCCCAGGCAGTCGGAGTGACCGCCGTTAGCTGACCCAAACCTGACCATGGGCTGGTGCGACTATGTCGTACCAGCCCATTGGTGTTTCTAGGGGGCGGGAGTCGCCGCGCCGTCGACTTTTTGATGAGCCCACGATGCGCTTTCGACCTCGGCCGACCGAACCACCAAATCGGCGACTTCGAAGACCTTTGTGTCTCTCTGCCCGACGGGAATGGACAGGTGCGCCGCCCGACGCAACACCATCAGGCCCAGCGTTGCCGATGTCAGTGACGGCACGACCAACAGCTTGGCCTTAGCGTGCGCACCGGTTACCTGCATGAGCCGTTGAGGCTTGCCACGCCACGTCGGCAATGCCATGGCGCCGTAGATCATCGCGTTCAAGTCGGGTGCGGCGTCGGTGGTCGACCAGTTGATGCTGATATCGAGGATTTCACCAAGCGGTCGGTGCAACGCCTCGACCAGGCCCGGCAGCTCAGAGGCCACCGAGCCGGTGTGCGGCCACCACGCTCCGTCGATGTCGCCGCCCAGCGGTGAGGCCAACGCGATCCGCACCGGGCGGGCCGAGCGTCGCGTGCCATTCATACCGTTCACGATGACGGTTTTGTAACGCCGGAAGCTTCCTTATCGGGGCGGTCTGAGAAGGTCGGATATTCAGCGGGTTTTTCGGATTCCTCTTTCGACGCAACCCGTTCCGGCACGTGCGGATGAGAAAACATGTTCGCAGAATCCATTTGTGCTGTCTTTCTCGAATTAGCGGGGCCGATCCGTGCGCAATGCGGGACGGTCGACGATCGAATCGCACGCAGATCCTTTTCGTACCAAATGACGCTTCAGGATCACCGCTAATACGAGACGGTCCACTTTCGACAGTACACCCCGACCCTGTGGCCGTCGCAGCAACACCCGCGCTTAGGTCTCCAATCGTGACTCTTCCAGGTCGAGTTCGCGTTGCAGCCGGTTCATGGTCTCGTTGGACACTTTCCCCTCGCTACGCATGGTCAGCAGGGCCTCACGCTGCGCCCCCAGGACGCAGCGAATCATCTGCTGATACGCCTGAGAGCGGTCCTCGTAGCCGTCGTCCTCGATCTTGCCGGCGCGCGCGGCCAGCCGCTGTTTGCGAAACTCGTACTGGCCCCGCATCCGCTCGATCGTGTCGTCGCGCGTCCACTCCTCTTCGGCTAGAGCCTCGATCTGGTGGAGCGCGGCCTTCGTGGCGACCAGGCGGGCGCGGACCTCCTCGTCCTCCTCCGCACCACCGTCGTCGACGCCTGTGAGGCGGATCAGGGCGGGAAGTGAAAGCCCCTGCACCACAAGGGTTACCAAGATCACCACGAACGTCAGAAAGATGATCAGGTCGCGCTGCGGGAACGGGCCGTGCGTGGTGGACAGTGGCAGGGCAAGAGCCACCGCGAGCGACACGGCCCCACGCATCCCGCTCCACGCCATCACCATTCGCCCGCCGGCATTGACGCGGCGTGCCTGTTGCGAAGGTCGCCGGTCGACCGCCCGGATCAGGTAAGGCACCGTGAAAAACCACGCCAACCTGATGCCGACCACCACAGCGACGACGGCGGCCGCGTATCCGGCGACATCGGCAGGAGAACGGCCCACCATGCCCTGTACTACCGCACGCAACTGCAACCCGATCAGCACGAACAGAATGGCGTTGACCAGGAAGTCGACGATGTCCCAGACGAAGAAACCCTGCAACCGCGGCT
>JAVHWG010000207.1:0-4667 GCA_032159965.1 Mycobacterium sp. | reverse complement strand
CGCATGCCAAGTCGTTACGGCGGATGAACTTGTTTGATGCTTCCATCCGGGTTGACATCGATGAAGCCGAAACCGGGGGCAGTGGTATGTATTGCGAGAGTCATGCCGCTGCCGTCGAACCCGTCGTCGACGATCACGTACATCTGACTGTCGCCAGGGGCGCCCAGAGTTTGCGGCGCCCCCGCCAATGTCGCGGCCACCGCGGGGACGGTGAAAGCACCCAGATCGATCAAGATGTCGAAGGGAGTGGTCGTCATATCCGGTGCCCAGCTCTTCCAGCCACCGTCGCGGTACATGAAGTTCTGCTTGACGTGGCTGTTCTTGGAGTCGACGCGCTCGGTCACCGCGTAATCGGGATAGACCACCAGCCGGAATCCCTTGGTGTCCCCGAAGTGGCTCCGCATGCTGTCCAGCAGGCCGCTCAGCCCGTCGGCGGTCTGCAGCTGTGCCGGCCCCGCCGGTGTGGAAGTTGTCGGGGTTGGCACGGTGGGAATCGGGAAGGACGGAAAGGGAATTGCGGAAGGGGTCAACGGCCGGCCTTGGCTGCCTGTGGTCGCCGCATCGCGATTGGTCGGACTCTTGCCTGGCAATGTGATGAAAAGGACGATGGCGGCGATGACGGCGACAGCCGTTACGACGGCCAGTATCAGGATGACCGGGCCGCGCCACGAGGGGGCCTCGCCCTGGGCGGGTTGCGAGTCCGGCACCGGGATCGGCGGCCACGGCGCGGCGTCGCCAGGCGTGCGGTGCTGAGTCGACGGACTCGACGGCCCGTTGGGCGAGGTGTCCGGATAGGTGTGTGGCCCAGACCAATTGGGTGCCGACGGTGCCCAGTTGAATGCTGGTGTTGCCGGAGTCTGCGCGACCGGTCCGGCGAGGGCGGCGCGGGCGGCAGCCGCCAGGTCTTTGGTCGAGGCGTAGCGCTGGTCGGGATTTTTGGCCATGCCGGTCGCGATGACCTGGTCCATCTGCGGCGACACCCCGGGCTGCACTGCCGACGGCCGCGGCGGCGGCAGCGTGAGATGGCTGGTGATCTGGCGCTCGAGGCTGTCCCCCGGAAACGGCTGGGTCCCGGTCAGACACTCATACAACACGCACGTGAGCGCGTAGATGTCGGCGCGTGCGTCGGCGCGGTCGCTGGTGAATCGCTCGGGCGCCATGTACGCCAAGGTGCCGATCGTGGCACCGGTGCTCGTCAGCTTGGTTGCCCCGGCCACGCGGGCGATTCCGAAATCGATGAGGTACGCGAAGTCGTCTTCGGTCACCAGGATGTTCGATGGCTTGACATCGCGGTGAATCAGTCCGACGCGGTGGGCAGCGTTGAGGGCGGCGGCGATCTGCTCGACGATCCAGACTGCGCGTTGGGGCGCGATCGGCCCGTCGACGAGCAGTTCGTTGACCGTCTTGCCGTCGATCACCCGCATCGTCACGTAGAGGCGTCCCTCGATTTCACCGAAATCGTGGATAGGGACGACGTGTGGCTCATCAAGACCGGCCGCCGCCTGCGCCTCGCGGCGGAACCGCACCTGATACTGCGCGTCGTCGGCGAAGTTCACGGGCAGCACCTTCAAGGCGACCACCCGGTTCATGGTGGTGTCATACGCCTTCCACACTTCGCCCATGCCGCCGCGGCCCAGCAGATCTACCAGGCGGTAGCGGCCGAACGGGGTGCCCTCCACGCGCTAACCATAAGAGTCAGCAGTCCCGCCTGCCAGCAGATCTGCGCGATGATCGACGCGCCGGTCCTCGACTGGGCGCTGCGACTTCCGGACAGGGCGTTACCTTCGCCCGCCGGCACTTTGAAGAACGATGTCGACAGCCGCACCGATGGTGTCGTCGTCAGGCAGCTGGCCGAACATGATCGATGGGCACGCCACGACGCCGGAGAGCATCGACACCACTGCTTCGAGCCTGACCCCCGTGAAGCGTTCTTCGAGCATGCGCCGTAGCGGCTTCTGGCCTTCGCCATTGATCTTGTCCCGGATATGACGCATCTCCTCGACCGAAGCCCACTGGGCCATTCCCGCCAGAACCCGGTCCAATCGCATCTCCACAACTGCCTCGCGGAAGATCGTCAACTCCCCGATCAGATCCGTCCGCAGCTCCCCCGTGCGTGCGTAGTGGGGCAGATCACCAAGCCCGTCGAGTGCGACCGCGATCAAGTCGGAGCGGTTGGGCCAGTGGGTGTACAGCGTGGTCTTTGAATAACCGGCGATCTCAGCGACGCGAGCGTGGGTCACCGCGTCGGAGCCCTCACCGGTCAGCACCCCGAACGCCGCACGGGCCACATCTGCACGGGTACGGGCCACCCTGGCGTCCTCACCCGGCTCGGATGGCTTAGGCCCCGGTCCAGGTGTCATGTGTGCGAGTCACTTCCTCTTGGCCGGCGCGCGCCTGTTGAGCAGATCGAACGAAATTAACTGATGGACGTCGCGACCAGTATCGAAAGAAAAGATCACTATTGAACGTTTAGATCGTTAGTGTACGGGCAATTCACCACGTCAGCGCACGGCGACGATTCGCCGGCGTCCCGATCCGGCATCACTCTCGTAGAAGGAACTTCATGTCTGCCATCCTTTTCGGCTCGATCAGCACGCTCGTCGACACCTCCGAGCTGCAGCGGCGTGCATTCAACGAGTCGTTCCAGGCGCATGGTCTCGACTGGAACTGGTCGCGTGACGACTACACATCGATGCTCGGCTCCAACGGTGGCGCACAGCGGATCGCCGACTATGCGCAAAGCCGAGGCGACGACGTCGACGCCGCAGCGGTGCATGCGACCAAGTCGCAGATTTTTCAAGAACTCCTCGGCACGTCAGCACTCGAGGCCCGACCCGGCGTCGTCGCTACGGTCAAAGAGGCCAAGCGCCACGACATGAAGATCGGATTCGTCACGACGACCTCGCCCGCGAACATCGCCGCGCTGCTGAAAACGCTTGCGCCCGAGATCACCGCCGAGACCTTCGACATCATCGTGAACCGCGACGCCGTCGACAACCCCAAGCCCGATGCCGCCTCGTACGTGTTCGCTCTGGACCAGTTGGGCGAGACAGCTGACCAAGCGGTGGCGATCGAAGACAACGTCGGAGGAGTTGCGGCCGCTATCGCCGCGGGCGTGCGGTGCATCGCCTTTCCCAATCAGAACACCGTGGACGGCGATTTCGCCGCTGCCTCGGAGAAGGTCGACGCCCTCGACGCGGGACATGTGCTCGCGCTCGTCGCGCCGTAGCCCCCGACGGCACACCTGTCAACTGCCCGTACGACTTCGAGGACACTTGCAATGAGCAATCTTCAGGCACAAGTCACCGCGAGCCGCGACGCGTTTCACGTCGAAGGTTACGAGAAGATCGAATACGACCTGCTTTACGTCGACGGCGTCTTCGCTCTCGACAACGCTGAGCTGGCGCGGAGCTATCGCCCTTATCAACGTGCGCTGATGGTCGTCGACGAAACGGTCTACCGCCTCTACGGCGATGCCATCCTTGCCTACTTCGATCATCACCACATCGCCCTGACGGTGGTGCCGGTGCAAATTCGCGAGACTGCGAAGTCGCTCGAGACGTTCGAAGGGATCGTCCGCGAATTCGACGCGTTCGGCCTTGTGCGCACCGAACCGGTACTCGTGGTCGGCGGTGGACTGACCACAGACGTCGCGGGATTCGCTTGTGCCAGTTACCGACGCAACACTCCCTACATCCGCATCCCGACGACGTTGATCGGCCTGATTGACGCGAGTGTGTCGATCAAGGTCGCCGTGAACTACGGAAAGAACAAGAACCGGCTCGGCGCCTACCACGCCTCGCAGAAGGTGCTGTTGGACTTCTCCTTCCTGAAAACCCTGCCCGAGGACCAGGTCCGCAATGGCATGGCAGAGCTGATCAAGATCGCAGTGGTGGGCAATGCGGAGATCTTCGAGCTACTCGAAGCCCACGGCGCTGACCTGCTGCGAACCCGGTTCGGCCACCTGGATGGAACGACCGAATTGCGTTCGGCCGGTGACCGTCTCACCTATCACGCCATAGCCACCATGCTCGATCTGGAGGCGCCGAACCTCCATGAGATCAACCTCGATCGGGTGATCGCTTTCGGTCACACATGGAGTCCGACACTCGAGCTCACGCCGCCCGCACCGTTCTTTCATGGCCATGCAATCAACATCGACATGGCCTTATCGACCACGCTTGCCGAACAGCGTGGCCACCTGTCAGTCGCTGACCGTGACCGAGTGCTCTGCGTGATGAGCGACCTCGGCCTCGCCTTGGACAGCCAGCACCTGACACCGGAACTGCTTTCCGCAGCAACGGCGTCGATCCTCAAGACCCGCGATGGACTGTTGCGTGCCGCGATCCCCTCGCCGATCGGTCAGTGCATCTTCCTCAACGACGTCACAACTGACGAACTCGCGGACGCCTTGACCCTGCACAAAAAGATCTGTGTCGAATATCCTCGCGGCGGCGACGGAGTCGACATGTTCACCGCCGCAGCGGACGGTGCGGAATGAGTGACGCTGTGGGACTGGACGATCGGGTGGCATCAGCTCCGCGCCCCGTGACACCGTCGACGATCCTCGCCGGTGAACTGGGTGAAATATGCCGACAGCTCAGTGACTCGCACATCGAACCAGAACTGCTGAGTCGGCTCCGCAGGGCGCACGAACTTGCTGTCGG
>JAVHWG010000059.1:0-4543 GCA_032159965.1 Mycobacterium sp. | reverse complement strand
TTGGATCGCGTCGACGTGGTGCAGCCGGTTCTCTTCGCGATCATGGTGTCGCTCGCCGAGTTGTGGCGCTCGATCGGTGTGCGCCCCGACGCGGTCATCGGTCATTCGCAGGGCGAGATCGCCGCTGCCTACGTCGCCGGTGCGATCACGTTGCGCGACGCCGCGCGCATCGTGGCCGTGCGCAGCCGCCTGCTTGTCGCGCTGTCCGGCGAGGCGGGGATGATGTCACTGGCCTGCGGCACCGAGCGTGCCCGCGAACTGATCATCCCGTTCGACGGCAAGATCGGCATCGCCGCGGTCAACGGCCCCCGCGCCGTGGTCGTCTCCGGCGAGCGAAGCGCGCTGGATGATCTGCTGGCGCACTGTGAGGCCCTCGACGTCCGGGCACGGTGGATCGACGTCGATTACGCATCGCACTCGGCGCAGGTCGAGAACGTGCGAGAGCGGCTTCTCGACCAGCTCGGCGACATCGCGCCGTCGTCGTCGCGCATCACGTTCATCTCCACCGTCACCGGCACGGCGCTGAACACCGCCGAGCTCGACGCCGACTACTGGTACCGCAACCTGCGCGAAACCGTGCAGTTCGACGTCGCGGTCCGGACGGCGTGCGCTCAGGGTTACCGCAGTTTCGTGGAGAGCAGCCCGCACCCCGCGCTGATCGCCGCGATCGAGGACACCGCACGCGAGCACCTCGGCGCCGACACCGAGCCGGTCGTCGTTCCGACGCTGGGCCGCGACGACGGGGGTCTACAGCGTTTCATCGGTTCGGCTGCGCAGGCGTGGAAGTCAGGTATCGCGGTGGACTGGCACGCACTGTGCCGCGGTGGTGCGCTGACAACGCTGCCGACGTACGCGTTCGACCACAGGCGGTTCTGGCTGGCAGGCGCAGACTCGCGAGGAGCCGACGCGGGCGGGCTCGGGCTCACCGATGCCCAGCACCCGCTGCTGGGGGCGGTGGTGGATCTGCCCGACTCGGGCCAGACCATGCTGACCGGTCGGCTGTCGACGTCCTCGCATTCCTGGCTGGCCGATCATGCTGTGTCAGGTACCACGTTGTTGCCCGGCGCAGGCCTCGTCGAGATGGTGATCCGCGCGGGCGACGAGGTGGGCTGCCCGGTGATCGACGAACTGACGATCCTCGCGCCACTGGCGATCACTGCGTCCGGTGTCGCGATATGTGTGATCGTCGGTGCAGCTGACGAGTCGGGTTCACGAGCGGTATCGGTGTTTTCACGTCCCGGCGAGGGTGAATCACCGTGGGCGCTCGCCGCTGAGGCGACCGTCAGCGCACGCGACGTCCGTCCCGGGTCGGCGTTGACGGAATGGCCGCCGACGGGTGCGGTTCCCGTCGACATCACCGACATCACCGACATCTACGGCGCGATCGCCGATGCCGGCTACCAATACGGCCCGGCGTTTCGTGGTCTGACCGCCATGTGGCGGCGCGGCGACGAGATCTTTGCCGAGGTCGTCAAGCCCGACGGCGTCGAGCTCGCCGGGTTCGGCGTACACCCCACCATCCTCGATGCAGCGCTGCATGCCCTGCTGGTGGCCGCACCGGAACAGCCGCTGGCGCTGCCGTTCTCATGGCAGCACGTCGTGCTGCACGCCGCCGGAGCCGGCGCGCTGCGGGTGCGGCTCGCGCCGACGGGTCCCAATGCGGTATCGATCGAGCTGGCCGACGCGCTGGGGTTGCCGGTGATGTCGGTGGGCGCGATGATCGCCCGCCCGGTCACGCCGCAGCAGTTGCAGGCCGCTCTGGGCGGGGCTCGGACCGGCGAACTGTTCGAGGTTTCCTGGTCGCCTTCGCCAGGCGGGAAGTCCGGCACCGACACCGATGCCGACGCCGACGGGGTCGAGGTGTTCGAGGTGCCGGCGACCACCGGTGACCCGGTCGAGGCGGTCCACACGGTGACCCGTCATGTCCTGGAAGCCCTGCAGGCGTGGCTGGCCCGTGAGTCGGCCCCCACGCTGCTGATCGCGACGCGCGGGGCGATGGCACTGTCCGGGGAGGAAGTCGACGATCTTGGCGCAGCCGCGGTGTGGGGGCTGGTCCGCTCGGCGCAGACCGAGAATCCGGGCCGGATACTGCTCGCAGACGTCGACGGACCGATCACCGACGCCACCGTCGCACTCGTCCTCGCGGTCGGCGAACCTCAGGTCGTCGTACGCGACGGTGTGGCACACATCGCTCGGGTGCGTGCCAATCACGCCGTCGACGCGATGCTGACACCACCGCCCGACAGCGCATGGAGGCTGGGGCTCTCGGAGCCAGGAACCTTTGAAAACCTGTTACTGCAACCGACTTCGGGTGCCGATATCCCGCTGTCCCCGGGCCAGGTACGCATTCGCATGCATGCGATCGGCGCGAACTTCCGTGACGTGATGATCACGCTCGGCATGTTCACCCACGATGCCCCCTTGGGCAGCGAGGCCGCAGGGGTGATCGTCGAGATCGGTGAAGCCGTCACCGGTCTCGCGGTGGGCGACCGGGTGATGGGCTTGTTCCCTGACGGCGCGGGCAATGTGATCGCCGCCGATGCTCGGGGTGTGGTCCCCATCCCGGCCGGCTGGACCGATGCGCAGGCGGCCGCGGTGTCGGTGGTGTTCAACACCGCCTTGTTCGGGTTGCGCGACCTCGCCCATGTGGAGCCTGGGCAGTCCGTGTTGATTCATGCGGCCACCGGCGGGGTGGGTCTGGCGGCAATTCAGCTGGCGCGGCACTGGGGTCTGGAGGTGTTCACCACCGCGAGCCGCCCCAAGTGGAACACGTTGCGCGCGTTGGGGTTGGACGACGACCACATCGGTGACTCACGCAGCCTCGAGTTCGAGGAGAAGTTCCTGCGGGTGACCGGTGGGCGCGGGGTCGACGTCGTGCTCAATTCACTGGCCAACGAGTTCGTCGATGCGTCGCTGCGGTTGCTCGTTCGCGGCGGAGTGTTCCTGGAGATGGGCAAGACCGACATCCGCGACGCTGACACCGTCGCCGCCAAACACCCTGGCGTGTACTACCGCGCTTTCGACATCCTCGAGCCGGGCCGCGCCAAGATGCAGGACTATCTGCGTGAACTCGCCGGCATGTACGAATCGGGCATCCTCACTCCGCTGCCGGTGACGACCTTCGATGTGCGGCGAGTGCCGGCGGCGCTGCGGTACTTGAGCCAGGCCCGGCACATCGGCAAGGTCGTGCTGACCATGCCCGACGCGTGGGCTGCCGGCACGGTGCTGATCACCGGCGGCACCGGGATGGCAGGCGCGGCGCTGGCCCGCCATGTGGTGCTCAACCACGGCGTGTCTAAATTGATTCTGTTGTCGCGCAGTGGTTCTGGTGCGGTTGGTGCTGCCGAACTGGTCGCCGAGTTGGAGAACGCCGGGGCGCGGGTCACGGTGTTGGCCGTGGACGCCGCCGACCGCGAAGCGTTGTCGGCTGCACTTACCGGAGTGGACCTGTCCGCAGTGATTCACGCCGCCGGAGTGCTGGACGACGCCACGGTCGGTTCGCTGACCCCCGAACGTGTCGACGCGGTACTTCGCGCCAAGGTCGACGCGGCGTGGAACCTGCACGAACTGACGCGTGAGATGAATCTTTCTGCGTTCGTGATGTTCTCGTCGATGGCAGCGCTTGTCGGCGGGTCGGGTCAGGCCAACTACAGTGCCGCCAACGCGTTCCTGGACGCACTCGTGACGCAGCGGCGTGCGCACCGCCTGCCCGCGATGTCGCTGGGGTGGGGACTATGGGAGCAGCCCAGCGCGATGACGGCCCAGCTCGACGCCGCCGACCTGTCGCGGCTGGGCCGCAGCGGTATCCAGGCGCTGTCGGTCAAGGACGCGCTGAGCCTTTTCGACGACGCGATGATCGTCAACGAGCCGTACCTGGCGGCGGCAAGGATCGACCGCGCGGCGCTGCGCGCCAGAGCGGCCGACAACACCCTGCCGCCGATGTTCACCGACCTTGTCGGCCCGACGCGACGCCGCGCCGATGACACCCTGTTGGCCGCCCGGTCCAAATCCGCTCTCGCGCAACGCTTGCAGAGTCTGACGCCCGACGAGCAGCAGACGACGGTGCTCGACCTGCTGCGATCGCACATGGCGACCGTGCTTGGGGCCGTCGAGCCCGACGGGATCGACCCGGAGCTGGCGTTCTCCGACCACGGATTCGACTCGCTGACGGCAGTCGAGCTGCGCAACCGCCTGAAGGCAGCCACCGGGCTGACCCTGTCACCGACGCTGATCTTCGACTATCCCAACCCCGCAAAGCTCGCCGCCTTCATCCGATCCGAACTGGTCGAGCTTCCTCGCGATGTCGCAGTGCCCGCTTCACCCACGCGGCAGGGCGTCGCGGAGGACGCGGTGGCGGTGGTGGGGATGTCGTGTCGTTATCCGGGGGGTGTGGATTCTCCGGAGGGGTTGTGGGATGTGGTGGCTTCGGGGCGGGATGTGATTTCGGAGTTTCCGGTTGATCGTGGTTGGGATGCGGAGGTGTTCGATCCGGATCCGGATGCGGCGGGTAAGTGTTATACGCGCTGGGGTGGGTTTGTCGATG
>JAVHWG010000008.1:0-20143 GCA_032159965.1 Mycobacterium sp. | reverse complement strand
GACCAGCACGCCGTCGCGCACCCCCACCTCCCCGGGCCCAGGTGCGCCGAGACGGAAGCCCGCGCGAACGGGTGCGGCGGCGTCGGTCAGCAGACCGGCTGCGACGGGATCGTCGACGCCCGCGATCGCCACCTGCCCGCCGAGTGCCACGGCCTTGGCCGCTGCGTAGTGCGCAAAGGATCCGTGCCAGTCCAGATGATCCTCGGCGACGTTGAGGACGGCCCCTGCCGCCGGCCGCAGCGACGGTGCCCAATGCAGCTGGAAGCTCGACAGCTCCACGGCGAGCAGCTCGGCGGGTTGATCCAGGGCGTCCAGAACTGGGGTGCCGATGTTTCCGCACAGCAGGCTGCGGCGGCCGGCAGCGGACAGCATGTCGTGCAGCATCGACGTCGTGGTGGTCTTGCCGTTGGTGCCGGTCACCACCAACCACCGCCTCGGCGGTCCGTAGCGCCCCGACATGTCCAGCCGCCACGCCAGCTCGACGTCGCCCCAGACGGGCACCCGGGCGGCGATCGCCTCGGCGAGCAGCGGGGTCGACGGCGAGAACCCGGGGCTGGTGATCACCAGGTCGAAAGCGCCGCTCCGCAGCAGCGAAGCCGCCTCGTCGGTCGTCAACGCCGAGGGGTATCCCTGCAGCGCCGCGGGGTCGTCGTCACAGATGGTCACCTGTGCGCTCAACGGCGCGACCGCGGCGAATATGGCCTTGCCGGTGACGCGGGCTCCTGCGACCAGCACCCGCGCGCCGGGCAGCACTACTTCGGTCATGTCAGTCGCCGATGGCGGTGAGCCATTCGCTGTAGAACAGCGCCACACCCAGCCCGCAGGCGATCGCGGTCAACAGCCAGAACCGGATGATCACTGTGGTCTCAGCCCAGCCGACGAGCTCGAAGTGGTGGTGGAACGGCGCCATCCGGAACACCCGGCGCCCGGTCGTGCGGAACGCGACGATCTGGACGACCACGGAGATGATCTCGGCGACGAAGAGCGCACCGAGCACCACGGCCAGGATCTCCGTGCGGCTGGTCACCGACAGTCCGGCGATGACGCCGCCGAGGGCCAGCGACCCGGTGTCGCCCATGAAGATCTTGGCAGGCGCGGCATTCCACCACAGGAACCCGATGCACGCACCCGCGGTCGCCGCGGCGATCAGCGCCAGATCCAACGGGTCGCGCACGTAGTAGCAGCCGAGCTCCGGGCCGCTGGAGCAGTCGTTGCGGTACTGCCAGAACGTGATGATCACGTAGGCGGCCATCACCATCGCCATGCACCCGGCGGCAAGGCCGTCGAGCCCGTCGGTGAAGTTGACCGCGTTCGACCATGCGCTGACGACGACCACGCAGAAGATCACGAACAGCCACGTCGGCAACGTCACGGTGGCGATCTCCCGGACGTAGGACAGCTGCGCGCTTGCCGGTGTCTGGCCGTCGACATTGTGGAATTGCAGGGCTAGCACGCCGAACACCACCGCCGCGGCGACCTGGCCGACCGCTTTGGTGGTCTTGTTCAGCCCCAGGTTGCGCGCCTTGCGCACCTTGATGAGGTCGTCGACGAACCCGACGGCGCCCAGCGCCGTGGCCAAGGCGAGCACCAGCAGACCCGACGCCGACGGCCCGCGGCCGTCGAGCGCGATGCCGACCAGGTGGGTGCCGAGATACCCGGCCCAGATGCCGGCGACGATCGCGACACCACCCATCGACGGCGTGCCCCGCTTGTGCTTGTGCGTCGGCGGGCCGTCCGAGCGGATCTCGTGCCCGAACCCCTGCCGGGTGAACAGGTTGATCAGCAGCGGAGTCAACAGGATCGAAACCGTCAGGGCGATGCCGACGGCGATGAGTATCTGCCTCACGTGCGCCCGGCCAGTGATTCGGCAATCGCGCCCAGTCCGGCGGCATTCGACGCCTTGACCAGCACCACATCGCCGGGCTTGAGCTCCTCGCGCAGCAGGGCGAGCGCAGCGTCGGCGTCGTCGACCAGGGTGGCCTCACCTCCCCAGGACCCCTCCATGACCGCTCCGTGATGCATGGCGCGCATCGACCTCCCGGTTCCGACGACGACGAGTCGAGAGACATCTAATCGCACAACCAGCCGACCGATGCCATCGTGCTCGGAAATCGCGTCGTCGCCGAGCTCGGCCATTTCGCCGAGCACGGCCCAGCCGCGCCGCCCACCTTCCGCTGCCATCCAGGCGAGCGCCCGCAGGCCGGCCCGCATCGAATCGGGGTTGGCGTTGTACGCATCGTTGATCACGGTGACCCCGTCGGGGCGGGTGGTCACAGCCATGCGGTGTGCTGAGGCCGGACCGGCACCGGCGAGTGCGGCCGCCACCTGCGACGGGCTCGCGCCGCACTCCAGCGCGACCGCCGCGGCGCACAGCGCGTTGCTGACCTGATGTTCGCCGTGCACCGCCAACTGCACCGGGACCTCGAGGTCACCGGCGTGCAGGACGAAGCTGGGCCGCGCCAGCGCGTCGAGAGTCACCTGATCGGCCCAGACGTCGGCGCGCGATTCGCGGCTCACCCGCACTACCCGCGCGGCCGTCACGCCGGCCATCGCCGCCACCACCGCGTCGTCCACATTCAAGATCACCACGCCCGACGCTGGAACTGCTTGTGGGAGTTCGGCTTTGGTGGCAGCAATCGCCTCTCGCGAGCCGAACTCGCCGAGATGTGCGGTGCCGACGTTGAGCACCACCGCCACCGATGGGGGTGCGATCGCCGCGAGCTGGGCGATGTTGCCCGGGTGCCGAGCGGACATCTCCAGCACCAGGAAGTCGGTGTCCGGCGTGGCGCGCAACACCGTCCAGGGGTGCCCCAGTTCGTTGTTGAACGAGCCCGGCGGCGCGACAACCTCCCCGAGTGGTGCGAGCACCGCGGCGATCAAGTCCTTCGTCGACGTCTTGCCGGATGAGCCCGTCACGCCGACGATCGTCAGTCCGTCCGTCACCAGCTCCGCGGCCACGAATGACGCGAGCCGGGCCAGCGCCGCCAGCACCGCGGCGCCCGAACCGTCGGTGTCGTGTTCGAGCACGCTCGCCGACGATCCGGAGGAGCCCAGTGGCTCGACGACGACGGCGGGTACGCCGACCGGGCGAGCGGCGAGCACCGCTACGGCGCCGGCCGCGACGGCGGCCGCGGCATGGTCGTGCCCGTCGACCCGCGCGCCCGGGAGGGCGATGAACAGGCCGCCGGGTGCCACCTTTCGGGAGTCGAATTCGACCGTCCCGGTGACGAGCAGGCTCGCGGCGTCGGATTCCGACACGTCGACCAGCCGGCCGCCCACGATGTGGGCGACCTGAGCGAGGGTCAACGCGATCACGCGGTGGAGGCTATCGCGGAGAGCACGGCGGCCAACTCCTCGCGGTCGTCGAACGGACGGGTCTCGCCATGAGCGGTCTGTCCGGTCTCGTGGCCTTTCCCGGCGATCAGCACGGCGTCCCCGGGCCGTGCCCACCTGACGGCATGGGAGATCGCCGCACCCCGATCACCGATATCGACCAGCTGGCCACGACCCCCGGCTTCACGAGCACCGGCCAGGATTGCCGCGCGAATCTCGGCCGGGTCCTCGCTGCGGGAGTTGTCGTCGGTGACCACCACGAGGTCGGCCAGCTCGGCGGCAATGGCGCCCATCGGCTTCCGCTTGCCTGGGTCGCGGTCCCCGCCCGCACCGAACACAACGGCCAGTCGGCCACTCGTCTGCCGTCGCAACGTCTCCAGTGCCGCTTGCAGGGCACCGGGTTTGTGGGCGTAGTCGACGATCGCAAGGAAGCCCTGTCCGCGATCGACGGACTCCATCCGGCCGGGGACCTGTGCGCCGGCCAGTCCTGGAGCCGCCGCCGCGGGCGTGACACCGACCTGCTGCAGAAGAGCAAGCGCCAGAAGGGCATTGGCGATGTTGTATTGGCCGGGCAGGCGAATCGCGACGTCGTGGCGGGTGCCGTCGGCGTCGACGGCGACGAATTTCTGGCCGCCCGCCCGCGCGGGGCGAATGTCCGCCGCGTACCAGTCCGCGTCGGCGCTTTCGGCGCTGACGGTCACGGCATCGACTGCGCGGGAGGCCATCACCCGGCCGGCGTGGTCGTCGACGCACACCACCGGCGCGGCCGCGCGCAGCGCCGAGTCCGCGTCGAACAGACGCGCCTTGGTGTCGAAGTACTCCTCCATCGAGGCGTGGAAGTCCAGGTGATCGCGCGACAGGTTGGTGAATCCGGCGACCGCGAAACGCACGCCGTCGACGCGGCCCAGCGCAAGCGCGTGGCTGGACACCTCCATCACCACGGTGTCGACGTCCTGATCGGCCATCTGGGCCAGCAGCGCCTGCAGCTGTGGGGCTTCGGGGGTGGTCAGCACACTCGGCTGGTCTACCCCGTCGATCCGGATTCCGATGGTGCCGATGAGTCCCGGGTGCCGACCTGCCGCACGCAGCCCGGCCTCCACCAGATAGCTGGTCGTGGTCTTGCCTGACGTGCCGGTGATGCCGACGACCTCGAGCCTGCTCGATGGATTCCCGTAGACCAGAGCGGCGACCGCACCCAGGACCGACCGCGGGGCGTGGTGGACGAGCACGGGGACATCGACCGAAAGTTCGGCCGCCCCGGCAGGATCGGTGAGGACCGCGACGGCACCGCCTGCGACCGCGTCGGCTGCGAACGCCGCGCCGTGCACGTTCGCCCCGGGGAGCGCCGCGAACAGGTCACCTGACCGGGCGCTCTGGGCACGCAGTGTCACGCCCGTCACCTCGACGGCAGTGTCGCGGGCGTCGATGCCGTCCTGACATCCGATGCTCTCGGCGAGCATCCCCAGCGTCACAGACACCGTAGAACCGTACCCAGGCGTGCAGGCGTCAGGCCTGCAGTGTCAGCGGCGGCCCCGGATCCGGCGACAGCGGGACCTTCCCCCGCTGCAGTAGCCACGCGGCGATGTTGTGGAACAACGGAGCCGCCGAGCTGCCGGGCTTGCCATCGGCGGCCCGTTGCGGGTTGTCCATCATGATCCCCACCACGTAGCGCGGATCGTCGGTGGTGGTGATGCCTGCGAACGTCGTCCAGTAGACGTCGTCGTAGTAGCAGCCGCACGCCGGGTTGATCTGCTGTGCGGTGCCGGTCTTGCCGCTGATCTGGTAGCCGTCGACGGCGCCCGAGGAGCCGGTACCCTGCTGCACGCCCGTCGGGTCTTTCTGGAGAACGGCACGCAGCATGTCCCGCACGGTCCGTGCGGTCCCGGCGTTCACTACCTGGACACCGTCGGGCCGGCGCTCCTGGGTGCGCTTGCCGTCGGGACCGACGGTCGCCCGGATGATCCTCGGCGGCACCCGCACCCCGTCGTTGGCGATGGCCTGGTACATCGACGTCATCTGCAGCAGCGTCATCGAAAGGCCCTGTCCGATAGGCAGGTTGGAGAAGGTCGAGCCGGACCACTGATCGATCGGCGGGACGAGGCCCTCGCTCTCGCCGGGCAGTTCGACGCCGGTGCGCTGACCGAGACCGAACTTGTCGAGCATCTCGGCGTATCGCTGGGGGCCGACGCGCTGCGCGAGCATCAGCGTGCCGACGTTCGACGACTTCCCGAAGATGCCGGTGGTGGTGTACTGCGCGGTGCCGTGCTCCCATGCGTCGTGGATGTCGACGCCGCCCATCGTGATCTGCCCCGGCACCGACAGCACCTCGTTCGGGTTCGACAGATCGTTTTCGATCACCGTGGCCGCGGTGACGATCTTGTTCACCGACCCCGGCTCGAACGGGCTGGAAACCGCGAGGTTGCCCAGCTGCTTTCCATCTTGACGACCGACGTCCTGCGACGGGTCGAAGGTGTTGTCGTTGGCCATCGCAAGCACCTCGCCGGTCTTGGCGTCCAAAACGACCGCCGCCACCGCGTGCGCGCCTGCGTTGTTCTTGGCGAGCTCGACCTGCTGCTGCACGTAGAATTGGATGTCGTCGTCGATCGTCAGCTCGACGTTGGACCCGTTCATCGCGACGTGCCTGTTGCGGTAGCTGCCCGGAATCACCACTCCGTCCGACCCGCGGTCGTAGGTCACCGACCCATCGGTGCCGGCCAGTTCGCCGTCCATCGAGTCTTCGAGCCCGAGCAGTCCGTGCCCGTCCCAGTCGATACCGCCGACGATGTTCGCGGCCAGCGCGCCACCCGGATATTGGCGGATGTCCTGGCGCTCTGCCCCGACTTCGGGGAACTTCGTGATGATCGCCGTTGCCACCGCGGGATCCACCGCGCGCGCAAGGTAGACGAAGTTGTCGTCGCTCTGCAGCTTCCTGAGAACGGTCGTCGCGTCGGGCCGGTTGTTCAGACGCGCGGCAACGTCGTTGGCGATCTCACGCAGGCGCAGCGTCGGGTCGGGCGCGTCGAGTTTCTTCTGCTTCGCCTCGGTCAGCTGCTTGCGCACCTTCACCGGCTGGAAGGTCAGCGCACGCGCTTCGATGGTGTACGCGAGCTTGTTGCCGTTGCGGTCGGTGATGCTGCCCCGGACGGCTTTTTCGGCGTCGGTCACCTTGAGCTGACTCGCCGCCTCGGCCCGAAGTGTCGCCGCGCTGGGGACTTGCAGGTAGAAAAGTTGCGCCGCGGCGATGACGAGGAGCAGCAGGATCACCACGTTCCCGGCCCGGTGGCGCGCGACGAACGACGCACCCGCTCGCGTGGCACGCACGATCGGTCGGGTGCGACGGTCCCGCGCGGAGTGCGGCGCTTGTGCCGCCTTCGTCCGGGTGCGGTTGCCCGTCCGCCTCGCGCCGGCGGCCCGGCCCTCGCGCGTTCGGCCGGCTTTACTCACGCCGACGG
Organism: Mycobacterium sp.; assembly: GCA_032159965.1. Lineage (GTDB taxonomy): Bacteria > Actinomycetota > Actinomycetes > Mycobacteriales > Mycobacteriaceae > Mycobacterium. Next base: position 13,358 of record JAVHWG010000008.1, on the reverse strand, counting down.
ACTCGGCGCGATCGGGGGCACCGGTGCGACTGGTGCGTCGAGCGCGGGGCCAGGCGGCGGACCGCTCGGCACGATCGGCTCACTCAGCGGCACCGCGGGCACCGCGGGCACCGCGGGCACCGGCGGCAGTGCCGGTGTGGCGGGTGCCGGTGGAGCGGCGGAGGGGCGCACCAGCACCTCCGGATTCGGCTCGACGGGCGCCATTCCCGGTATCAACGGCGCGGCGGGGGGTTGTGCCCGAGGCACGAGCACGGGCACCTCCGTGCGATTGACCGGGGCCGGCGGCGGCGTGGCCACGGGATCGGGCAGCTTCACATTGAGCGGCGGCGGCGGTGTGCCCTCGGCCGGCTTGGGATCACCGACGACCACCCAGTTGCCGGCGGGATCCTGCACAAGGTGAGCGGTGTCGCGCGACGGGATCATCCCCAGGTTTCGGGCGGACTCGGCAAGCGCGGGAGCCGCCTGCGCCTCGAGAACCTGCCGCTCGAGCGATTCCTTCTGTTGGGACAGTGCCCGGGTCCGTTCACGCGCGCTGCCCAACTCGTAGGAGCGCTCCGCGGAGTCGGTGGACAGCCACAACGTCAGCGCAAGACCGATACCCAGCGCTCCGATGACGAGGACTACGAACGGCACCTTGGTCATCAACGCACGGGGATCCAGTTCGATCGACGTGATCCGTGCGATCAGCCGCTCGCGCAGCGGTAGGCGAACCGCCTTGGGTGCCTTGGCTTTTCGCGCCTTCGCTCGAGCCTTGGCCTGGCCGGTACTTGCTGCGGGCGACTTTCGACCCGCCCCGCCGACGTTTGGGCCGGCGCGACCGGGGCGCGTGACACGTTCGTCCCCTGCGCTTCTTTCGGGTCGTTTGCGCGCGCTTCGTTCCCGCACCGGTGCACCCCTGCCTGAGGGTGTTTCGCGCCTGGTGGTCATGAATCACCCTTTCTGTCAACCTTTTCCACTGCCCGAAGGCGGACCGAGGCACTGCGAGGATTGCGTTCAACCTCGGCGCGCCCGGCCTGCTCCGCGCCCCGGGTCAACGCCACGAACGGCGCCTCGTGGCCGGGAAGCTCGACGGGAAGTCCTTGTGGTGTGCGCGACGCTGACGCGTCCGTGAACAATTTCTTGACGATCTTGTCCTCCAGAGACTGGTACGCCATCACCACGATGCGACCCCCGGGTGCGAGCGCGGCCATCGCAGCGGGCACAGCCGCGCGCAGCGAGTCCAGCTCTCCGTTCACCGCGATACGCAGCGCTTGGAACGTGCGCTTTGCCGGATGCCCGCCGGTTCGCCGCGTCGCTGCGGGAATCGCTTGGTACAGCACCTCAACCAGCTCGCCGGTGCGGGAGAACGGGCGTTCAGCACGGCGTCGCGCTATGTGTCCGGCGATTCGCCGGGCGAACCGCTCCTCGCCGAACCGGTGCAAGATGTCGGCCAGCGCCGCCTCGTCGTAGGTGTTGACGATGTCGGCCGCGGTCAATTCGGCGTCTGTGTCCATCCGCATGTCCAGGGGCGCATCGGCGGCGTATGAGAACCCGCGCTCCGCGCGATCCAGCTGCATCGAGGAGACGCCGAGGTCGAATAACACACCGTCCACGGCACCGTCTGCCAGGGAACCTGATTCGGCCAGCACGCCCGCGATCGCGTCGTATCGGGCCTTGACCATCACGACGCGGTCCGCGAACGGCTCCAGTCGCTCGCCTGCGATCGACAGCGCGTCCGGGTCGCGGTCCAGGCCGAGGATCTTCAGCCCCGGAAACTCGGTGAGAAACCGCTCGGCGTGCCCGCCGGCGCCCAGTGTGGCGTCCACGAGCACGGCGCCCGACCCGTCGGCGTTCCGGCGGGTCAACGCCGGCTCGAGCAGTTCAACGCAGCGGTCCAGCAGTACCGGGATGTGGCCGGTCACCCTTGCACCCTGGTCCCTGTCCGATGACGCGGACCTGGCGTTGGGGAAGTACGCCAGGGCCGGATCGGGCAGAGACCACGATGCACGGGCGACATGCCAGTCGGCCTCCGATCTAGATGAGGTCGCGCAACGTGTCATGGGTGGCCGCGGAGAAGTCGTCTTCGTGTGCCTGCTGGTAGTCCTGCCAGGCCTGCGCATCCCAGATCTCAAGGAAGTCAACCGATCCCGTCACCACGCACTCCTTCGTCAGGTTGGCGTAGGCGCGGTGTTCGGCGGACAGGGTGACCCGGCCTTGTGCGTCGGGATGCTGCTCGTCGGTGCCGGCCGCCAGGTAGCGCAGGAACGCTCGCGCCTCGGGATTGCTGCGCGACGCGGCCGATGCCCGCCGCGCCATCTCTTCGAAGGTCTCCCGCGGATAGACGGCCAGGCTGCGGTCTTGGCTCTTGGTCACCATCAGCCCTCCCGCCAGTGCATCCCGGAACTTTGCGGGCAACGTCAGTCGCCCCTTGTCGTCGAGCTTGGGCGTGTAGGTGCCTAGAAACATCGGAAGCACATCCCGTGTCCTCCTGCCACACCCTCGGAACCCCTGGGAGCTCCGATGTCCGCCACATTACCCCACGATCCCCCACAACGCCCCCCATCCTAGCAATTACCGGTGTGTCTTCACCACCACTCCCCACGGGCAGGGGTTGAAAAGGGGAATCGCTCCACGCCAACACAAAAAAATGGGGCGACCCGTGTGGGGTCACCCCGTCAGCGCAGGCAGCGTCTCAGCCGTCGAAACGGCGCCGGAAGCGTTCTTCCATCCGGCTGGTGAAGGAGCCGCCGGAGTTCTTGGGCCGCCGCTGCTTGCCACCGGCCGGCGCCCGATCCGTCGCCGTTTTCGCCTTGCGGGGAGCCGTGATCGCAAAGACGACGCCACCGAACATGATCAGAAAGCCGATGACCGAAAGCACCGGGAACCCATGGATGATCGTGGCCGGGAAGGCGATACCGGACACCAACATAGCCAGCCCGATCACGAAGAGCGCAGCGCCCTGGATTCGCCGGCGCGTGGACGGCGCGCGCATGGTGCCGCCGCGGACACTCGAGGCGAATTTGGGGTCCTCGGCATACAGCGCGCTCTCGATTTCGTCGAGCATGCGCTGCTCATGATCGGAGAGTGGCATACGTCCCTCCCTCTTGCCGCCGATTTGCACCCAATGATACGAGGCCATCCGACGCTGTACCACCTAGTTGATCAGCCGATTCTATAGGTGCGCCAAGGCTGGCGGGCAGCGCGGTCACCACCGCGCCGCACGCACGATAATGAGTGTTGACCGACGTGCACGCTTCAAGGAGGACCTCCACGTGGCGACATTTCTCATCGATCTGTTGCCGCCCGACATGCAACGCCGACTTCCCGAGGCGCTCGCTATATATGTCGACGCGATGCGCTACCCACGCGGCACCGAGGACCACCGCGCCTCGATGTGGATGGAACACAGTAGGCGGAAGGGCTGGCGGGCGGTCGCCGCGGTCGACGCGCCGGAGGATCAGTGCGGGTCACCCAGCGCCGCCGAGCTGGCAGACGCCCGCATGATCGGCGTCGCGTACGGCTACTGCGGTGCCCCCGACCACTGGTGGCAGCAGCAGGTGGTCGCCGGCATGCGCCGCGCCGGGATGACACCATCGGCGATCGGCTCGCTGGTGAGCAACTATTTCGAGCTGACCGAATTGCACATCCACCCGCAGGCCCAGGGCAGGGGGCTGGGCGAGGCGCTCACCCGGCGGCTACTGCAGGACCGCAGCGAGGACAACGTGCTGCTGTCGACCCCGGAGATTCACCGCGAGGACAACCGGGCCTGGCGGCTGTACCGCCGCCTGGGCTTCTCGGACATCGTGCGGGGCCACCACTTCGCCGGAGATCCGCGAGCGTTCGCGATCTTGGGTCGCCGACTCCCCCTCTAAGATGAGCCGGTGAGCACGCCCCGGCGCCGATTTTCAGTCGCGCTTCTTCTGCTGCTCGTCCTCATACCGCTGGCGACCGGCTGCGTCCGGATCCGCACCACGATCACGATATCCACCGACGACCGGGTGTCCGGTCAGATCACCGCGGCGTCCAAACCGCGCAACAGCGACGACAAGGGTCCCCAGTTCAACGGCGGCGGCCTGCCGTTCAGCGACAAGGTGGCGATCTCCGAGTACTCCAACGACGGCTACGTCGGATCCGAGGCGGATTTCTCGGATCTGACGTTCGCCGAACTCCCGCAGCTGGCCAACATGAACCACGACGCCGCGGGGGTCGACGTGTCGGTGCGCCGCGCCGGCGACTCGGTGATCCTCGAAGGCCGGGCCGACCTGACGTCGTTGACCGACCAGAGCGCCGATGTCTCGTTCTCGGTGTCCTTCCCCGGTGAGGTGACATCGACCAACGGCAGCCAGGTCGACACGCAGGTGGTCGAGTGGAAACTCAAGCCCGGCGTCGTCTCGACCATGAGCGCACAAGCCCGCTACACCGACCCGAGCGCAAGGTCGTTCACCGGAGCGGCGCTCTGGATGGGCCTGGCGGCCCTGGCGGTAGCGGCGTTGATCGGCGGCCTCGCCTGGACCGGTCGCGACCGCTCGCCGCGAGTCGGTCAGCCAGAGGATTAGGGAGGACCCGCGCTGAGCGTGAGAACAGACGAATCCGCCGCACCGTCGGCTGTGCAGCTCGCCGGGGCGATCACCGATCATCTCCGCGAGTACATCGGCATACGACGCAACGATGCCGCATACATCGGGCCCGAATACGCCGCCATCACAAGTGCTCTCGAAGAGTTCGTGCTGCGCGGTGGCAAGCGGCTCCGACCGGCGTTCGCGTACTGGGGCTGGCGGGCAGTCGTTCAGCCCGAGGAGGGTTCCGGCCAGAAACCCGATGTGCTGCGGCTGTTCTCGGCCCTGGAGCTCCTGCACGCGTGCGCGCTGGTGCACGACGACGTCATCGACGACTCGGGAACGCGCAGAGGTCTGCCCACTGTCCATGTGCAGTTCGCCGAACTGCACCGCAACAACGGCTGGCGCGGATCGGCACGGCAGTTCGGGATGTCTGCCGCAATCCTTCTCGGCGACCTGGCGCTGGTCTGGGCCGACGACATCGTCGCCAGTGCGCCGTTGCCACCCGATGCTTGCGGCCGAGTCCAGCGGGTGTGGGCGGACATCCGGACCGAGGTACTCGCCGGCCAATACCTCGACATCGCAGCCGAGGCGAGCGGGGCGGATTCGATCGCGTCGGCGATGACGGTCAACACCTATAAGACTGCCTCCTACACGGTGTCCCGTCCCCTGCAGATGGGAGTTGCGGCCGCCGCTGACCGACCCGACATTCTGAGCGCCTTCCACCAGTTCGGCACCGATCTGGGGGTGGCTTTCCAACTCCGCGACGACGTGCTCGGCGTGTTCGGCGACCCGGCGGTGACCGGCAAGCCGACTGGCGACGACCTGCGTGCCGGCAAGCGGACCGTGTTGCTGGCCGAAGCGGTGGAGCGGGCCGAACGCAGCGATCCCGCGGCCGCGGAACTGCTGCGCGGCGCGATCGGCACTGAGCTGACCGACGAGCAGGTGCGCGAACTGTGCCAGGTGATCACCGACGTCGGTGCACTTTCGGCGGTCGAGACTCGCATCGATGCCCTGACGCAGCGGGCTATCGAGGTGCTGGACACCGCCTCGATAGCCGCAGAGGCGAAGGTCGGGCTGATGGAGCTCGCCAGATTGGCCGCGAACCGGTCGGCATGACCAGCATGGCCCGGGCGATGAGCCGCTTGCGCGATTTCATCACATCTCGCGCCGGCCGACCGGCGCTGCTCGGCTGTCTCGGCGCGCTGTTGATCACCGCGGGCGGCCTGGGCGCAGGCAGCACCCGCCTGCACGATCCGACGCTGGAGGCCCTGGACTTGTCGTGGCTGCGGTTCGGCCACGGTTTGGTGCTGGCCTCGGTGTTGTTGTGGGCCGGTGTGACGCTGATGCTGACCGCCTGGATCTGGTTGGGGCACTGGGTCATCGACGGACGAGCCGAAGCGCCTCAGATGGTCGCCACCACCGGTTTCTGGCTGGCTCCGCTGCTGCTGTCGGTGCCGGTGTTCAGTCGGGACACCTATTCGTACCTCGCGCAGGGTGCGCTGCTGCGGGACGGCTTCGACCCGTACCTCGTCGGCCCCGTCGACAACCCGAACAGCTTGCTGGACAACGTGAGTCCGATCTGGAGCAGCACCACCGCGCCGTACGGTCCGGCGTTCATTCTGGTGGCCAGGTTCGTCACGATGCTGGTGGGCGACGACGTCGTGGCAGGCACGATGGTACTGCGGCTCTGCATGCTGCCGGGGCTCGTGCTGCTGATCTGGGCCGCGTTGCGGATCGCACGGCACATCAATGCGAATGGTGCTGCGGCACTGTGGATTTGCGTGCTGAATCCGCTGGTGATCATCCACCTGATGGGTGGCGTGCACAACGAGATGCTGATGGTCGGCGTGATGATGGCGGGCATCGCCCTCACGCTCGAACGCCATCCGGTCGCGGGTATCGCCGTCGTCAGTGTCGCCGTCGCCGTCAAAGCCACCGCGGGCCTGGCGTTGCCGTTTCTGGTCTGGGTGTGGATGCGCCAACTGCGTGAGCGCCGCGCGGCGCGGCCGGCAGTTGCGTTCACGTCCGCCGCCGTCGGGTCCGTGGCGGTCTTCGTCGCGGTGTTCTCGGTGCTGTCGGTGCTCGCGGGTGTCGGCCTCGGCTGGCTCTCCGCGCTGGCGGGCTCGGTGAAGATCATCAACTGGCTTACGGTGCCGACGGCGGCGGCCAATCTGATCAGCCTCATCGGCGGGCTGTTCACGCCTGTCGACTTCTATGCGGTGCTCGAGGTGACGCGGCTGGTCGGTGTCGGCACGATCGCGGTCGCGTTGCCGTTGCTCTGGTGGCGGTTCCGCCACGACGACCGCGAGGCACTCACCGGCATCGCGATCGCGATGGTGGTCGTGGTGCTCTTCGTCCCCGCGGCGCTGCCGTGGTACTACACCTGGCCACTGGCCGCGATGTCCACGCTGACCCAGACACAACGGTGGATCGCCGCGATCGCGGGGTTCTCGACGTGGATCATGGTGATCTTCAACCCGGACGGCTCACACGGCATGTATTCGTGGGTGCACGTAGGGGTCGCCACCACGTGCGCGTTGATCGCGTGGCGAAAGCTCAGTAAGCCATCGCCTGCGCACGACGCAGCACTTCTCGAGCCTGGTGAGAATGCAGTGCATCGACAGGGCGGACGTTGGTGAGCGGGTCACGGGCGTTGTCCCTGGTCACGGTCAATGACTCGTCAGCGGTGAACAGCCATCGCATGATCTCTGTGTCGCGATAGCCGCCGTCGCGCATCACGGCCAGCAGTCCCGGCAGGCTCTTGGCCAACTGGCCGTCATCGGCGAAGAACGCCTGCGGAACCGCCACAATGCCGGCGCGCCGGATCGCGAGCAGATGCCCGTCGCGTAGATGTTGGTGCACCCTGGTCACCGGGATACCCAGCAGCTCCGCCACTCTGGGCAGGTCGTACATCGGTTCGTCGGGATCCAACACGTCGTCGCCGGCGGGAACACTGCTCATCGCGCTGAGTCTAGAACGCTGCGCGCCTGACTACCATCAATCCAGTGGAGGCTCACCAGATGCGACCCGACCCTCTGGTCGGCACCCTTCTGGACCGCCGCTACCGGGTCGACACCGCCATCGCCACGGGCGGCATGTCGGCGGTGTACCGCGGCATCGACACCCGCCTCGACCGCCCGGTCGCGATCAAGGTGATGGATTCCCGGTATGCCGGCGACCAACAGTTTCTGGCCCGCTTTCAACGGGAGGCCCGTGCCGTCGCGCGGTTGAAAGACCCTGGCCTCGTGGCAGTTTACGACCAGGGCGTCGACGGAGCGCATCCGTTTCTGGTGATGGAGCTCATCGAAGGCGGTACACTGCGCGAGCTGCTGCGCGAGCGTGGTCCGATGCCGCCACACGCGGTAACCGCGGTGCTGCGCCCGATCTTGAGCGGCCTGGCCGTGGCTCACAGAAGCGGGCTGGTGCACCGCGACGTGAAACCGGAGAACGTCCTCGTCTCCGATGACGGCGACGTGAAGATCGCCGACTTCGGGCTGGTGCGAGCAGTGGCCGAGGCGAAGATCACCTCGGACAGCGTGATTTTGGGCACGGCGGCCTACCTTTCCCCAGAACAGGTGAGTACTGGCGACGCCAGTCCCCGAAGCGACGTGTACGGCTGCGGGATCCTCGTCTATGAGCTGCTGACCGGCGCCACGCCGTTCACCGGTGACAGTCCGCTGGCCGTGGCGTATCAGCGAATGGACAATGACGTGCGGCCACCGAGCCAGGTGATTCGTGGTGTGCCAACCCAACTCGACGAGTATGTGTTACGGGCCACTGCCCGCAATCCCGCCGATCGGTTTGCCGATGCGCAAGAGATGGGTGTGCAGTTGGAGCACATCTCCGACGAACTCTCCTTACCCGAGTTCCGTGTGCCCGCCCCGCGAAACTCGGCGCAGCACGCGTCCGCGGCGCTCTACTACAGCCAGCGGCACACGCCCGCCACCGCACCCGAACCCGCACCTGAACCCGCGGAACCGCCACGGCAGCCGACGCGCCAGATGACGCGTGGGCCCCAGGATTGGCGGCCTGACTCCTCCGCTCCCGCCCGATCAGCTACCGCGGCAGGACAATTCGCCGGCATCGAGCTTGACGAGTTTCACTGGGCACGCCAGCGCGCCCAGCGCAGGATCTGGTACTGGATCGCCGCGGTACTGATTCTGACCGGGACCGCGGCGGCCGCTGCCTGGATGCTCGGCAGCAACATCGCGGGCCTGCTGTAGCCGGACTAGCCGCGCAGCATCTCCGCAACGAGGAACGCCAACTCCAACGACTGCTGGGTGTTCAGCCGCGGATCGCACGCGGTCTCGTATCGGCCTGCCAGGTCGCTGTCCGAAATGTCCTGTGCCCCACCGAGACATTCGGTGACATTCTCACCGGTGATCTCGACGTGGATACCCCCCGGGTGTGTGCCCAGTGCGCGGTGTACCTCGAAGAAACCCTGCACCTCGTCCACGATCCGGTCGAAATGCCGAGTCTTGTAACCGGTCGATGACTCGTGGGTGTTGCCGTGCATCGGATCACACTGCCAGATCACCTGGTGACCGGTGGCCTGCACCTTCTCGATGATGGGCGGCAACAAATCGCGAATCTTGTTGTTGCCCAGTCGGCTGACCAACGTGAGCCGCCCTGGCCTGTTGTGCGGGTCGAGGCGTTCGACGTATTCGACAGCCAGCTCCGGCGTCATCGTGGGACCGATCTTCACACCGATCGGGTTGGCGATCACCTCGGCGAAGGCGATGTGTGCGCCGTCGAGCTGACGGGTCCGTTCCCCGATCCACACGTAGTGCGCCGAAAGGTCGTACAGGGCCGGTTCGCCCGCCGCGTCTTGGGCCAGGCGCAGCATGGCCCGCTCGTAGTCGAGCACCAATGCCTCGTGAGAGGCATAGATCTCGGCCGTCTGCAGGTTACGGTCGTCGACGCCGCACGCACTCATGAACGTCAGTCCCCTGTCGATCTCGCTGGCCAGCGCCTCGTAGCGGGCGCCTGCGGGCGAGGTCCGCACGAATTCGCGGTTCCAGTCGTGCACCAGGTGCAGCGACGCCAGGCCCGACGACGTCAGCGCCCGGACCAGGTTCATCGCCGCGATGGCGTTGGCATATGCGCGGACGAGGCGCGACGCGTCGTGCTCGCGGACGGCCGCGTCCGGCGCGAATCCGTTGATCATGTCGCCGCGGTAGGACTTCAGCCCCAGCGCGTCGGTGTCCGCCGAGCGCGGCTTGGCGTATTGGCCCGCGATTCGCGCGACCTTGATCACCGGAACGCTGGCGCCGTACGTCAGCACCACTGCCATCTGCAGCAGCGCGCGGATGTTGCCGCGGATGTGCGGCTCGGTGTTGTCGACGAAGGTCTCGGCGCAGTCGCCACCCTGAAGAAGGAATGCCTTGCCCTTGGCTACCTCGGCCAGCTGGCCCTGCAGCTTCTGGATCTCCGACGGCACGGTCACCGGCGGCACGCTTTCGAGAACCGTACGCATCGCCTTGGCCTCATCGGCCGGCCAGCTGGGCTGCTGGGCCGCCGGCTTGGCGAGCGCGGCGTCCAGCTGTACGCGTAGTTCCCCAGGCAGCGGCGGCAGCGGCGGCAGCTGCTCGATGGGTACATCAACTGTCCAGTTCACCCGTCCATGGTAAGCGGGTCTGGGGTCAGCCCGTTGCCGCCGTCCCCGTCATCAGCTGATACCGGCGCAGGTTGTGCTTGGCATCCACCAGCGCATCGTGGGCGTCACGGGGGCGCGGCGGCATTCGCGGGCAGCCCCGCTCCTCCCAGAACTGGCGCAGCTCCCGGGTGAACCGCGGGATCGCGGGGGGCAGATCCGTCATCGGCCCCCAAAGCTGGCACAGCACCACGTGGTCGTACGCGCCGACCCACGCCCACAGCTCAATCGGCTCGTCACCGTCGACACCGAAGAAGTCCTCGAGCTCGTCCCGAATCTGCTTGCGGGAGCGCCACAGCTGCGACGACGGCGACGGCAGCTTGGGCAGCACGTGGGTGCGGACCCAGCGGCCAGCCCGATCCGGATTGAATTCTATTGATATCGCATAGTATTCGCGGCCGTCTTCTGCAGCGACCCCGATGGAGATCAGATCGATCGTGTTGCCGTCGTCGATGAACTCGGTGTCATAGAAATACTTCACGGCACCCCTAGACAGCCACTTCGAGGTCGCTTCTGAGCCGGCCCCCCGGCGGCGGTGCGGCGTGTATCTCACGGTCGAGTTGCTCGTTCACCTCCTTATCGTCGGGGAAATGCGGCATCCCCGCGACCGCGTCCTGCAGCCACAGCTTGGCCTGCACCACCGGCCGTCGCATGTATCGCTCGCGCTCCAGCGCACGGTGCATCCTCCTGGGTCTTTCGCTGTACCGCCACCGCGCCCACGGTGCGTGCGGGCGCGACAGGCGGATAGCGCCCACCACCAAGAGTGGCGTGATGAACATGCCGACCAGTCCGGTCCACACCTTGCCTTTGAGCAGCACGACCACCGCCATCAGCAGGGTCAGGACGGCGAACGCCACCACACCAACCCTGTCCAGAAGACTGCTGTCGTCCTGCCACACGGTGATGTCGAAGAACGACAACGGGTTGAAACCCAGGATGAGCAGGCCCGCGACAGCCACTGCGGCGAACACCGCGTCCACTGACGTGCGGCCGTCTTCGGACCAGTACACGTCCTCGAGGTGGAGGATCAGCGCGAACTCATCCAGGACCAGCGCCGCACCGACGCCGAAAAATATTGAGGCGACCGTGAATTCGGTTACTCCACCGTCGACGGCGAGCGTGACCATGGTCAATCCGGAGATCATCACCAGGATGATGCCGAACACCATGTGATGGATGTGCATCGTGCCGTGGCCGACGTTGCGTGGCTGCCACCACTTCCGCGGCGCGTCGCTGTCGGCGTGCGCTCGGATGTAGCGGACGATCGTCCGTGTCACGAAGAACGTGACCAGAAACGCGATCAGGCACAGCATCAACGGCATGCGTCCCGGGGAGATGAAATCGGCATCGAACCTTAAGTGCACGGTCGAGAACTTACGCGGACGCGACGCTAGGCTGCACCGTTATGGCCACCAGCGACGCCCCTGGGCGGTCGAAACTGGTGTGGACACTGGCCGCGAGCTTCTCGATCGTCGCGCTCGTGGTGACGGCGCTGTCTCTGACGGTGCCGCTGCGATATCACTTCGACGCCCACATCTACCAGATGGGCGCGCGGGCATGGCTGGCCGGACACCACCTCTACGGCGACACGTTGTTCTCCACCTGGATCGACGGCGACCTGGAGCCGTTCACGTACCCACCCGTCGCGGCTGTGCTCTTCAGCCCGCTGGCGTGGCTTCCGGTACTGCACGCCGGAACGGTGCTCACGGTGGTGTCGACCCTGTCGCTGTTCGCGTCGATCGCGATCCTGTTGAACAGCCTGGCCGCCGGCGCGGCGACCGGCCCGGAACCGGTCTGGCGGCGGGCAGGTCTGGCGGCGGCGATTTCGGTGGCGGTGATCTGGCTGGACCTGGAGCCGGTGGCGTCCACGATCGACCTGGGTCAGATCAACTTGGCTCTGATGGCGCTGGTGCTGGCCGACTGTCTGCCGCAGCGCACCTTCTGGCCGCGGGGACTGCTGGTGGGCGTGGCGATTGCGGTGAAGCTGACGCCTGCGGTGTTTTTGCTGTACTTCCTGCTGCGGCGGGACTTTCGTGGCGTGGGCGTGGCCGCCGCCGGTTTCGCGACGGCCACCATGGTCGGATTCGTGCTGGCCGCAAGCGACTCCGTCGAGTACTGGTTCGGCACTGTCGGCGACACCGGCCGGATCGGCCCGGCCGGCCGCAACGCGAACCAGAACGTGGCCGGGCTTCTGGTCCGGGCGGGACTGGACGGCACCGCGCACTTCGTCGCCTGGGCGACGGCCGGGGTGGCGGTTCTGGTGCTGACCGTCTGGGCGGTCCGGCGCGCGCTGAACTCGGGTCAGCCGCAGCTGGCGCTGATCGCGGTCGCGCTGTTCGGCCTGGTGGTCTCGCCCGTGTCGTGGTCGCACCACTGGGTGTGGTTCGTTCCGGCGATCGTGACGCTGCTGGTGGTGGGTGTCAGGCGGCGAAGCACACCGCTGGTCCTTGCGGGCGTCGCCGGCGTAGCGATCACCTACTGGCACCCGTTGTCACTGATGAACGACGGGTCCGGGTTGTGGATCCAATTCGTCGGCACCGCCTACGTGTGGTGGGCACTTGCAGTCATCGCCACTGTCGGCCTCACCTGCGCGGCTCGTGCGGCTAGCCCGCGGCGGAGTCCGGAATACGTGCCGCCGGCAAAGAGTCTGCGGACGTGACCGCATTGCCCTCGTCGTCGGCGGCCTTGACGTCGGCGGCGTAGAGGTCGACGTACTCCTGGCCTGAGAGCTGCATCAACTCGTACATCACCTCGTCGATGACAGCCCGCTCGATGAACCGGTTGCCTGCAAGTCCCTCGAACCGTGAGAAGTCGAGCGGCTTGCCGACACGTACCGTCACCCGGCCGAACCGCCACATCTTGCTGCCCGGCGGGTTGACGACGTCCGTGCCGATCATCGCGACCGGAATCACCGGCACACCCGTCTCCAGCGCGAGCCGCGCCAACCCGGTCTTGCCCTTGTACAACCGGCTGTCCGGCGAACGGGTGCCCTCGGGGTACATGCCCAGCAGCTTCCCGGCGTCGAGCAGCCTCGACGCGGTCGTCAAGGCCGCCTGAGCGGCGTCGGCGTCGGCGCGATCGATCGGCACCTGACCCGCCACGGTGTAGTACCAGCGCTGGAACCACCCTTTAAGCCCGGTGCCGGTGAAGTACTCCGACTTGGCCAG
>JAVHWG010000217.1:0-9502 GCA_032159965.1 Mycobacterium sp. | reverse complement strand
ACAACACAAACCGCGGGACTAGCGTGTGAACAGCAGCGCGCGTTTGACCTCTTGGATCGCTTTGGTCACCTCGATGCCCCGCGGGCAGGACTCGGTGCAGTTGAACGTCGTGCGGCAGCGCCACACCCCGTCGACCTCGTTGAGGATCTCCAACCGCTCGGCGGCGGCCTCGTCGCGAGAGTCGAAGATGAACCGGTGCGCGTTGACGATTGCCGCCGGGCCGAAATAGCTGCCCTCGGTCCAATAGACGGGGCAACTCGTCGTACAGCACGCGCACAGAATGCATTTGGTGGTGTCGTCGTAGCGGGCGCGGTCGGTCTGACTCTGGATGCGTTCCCGTGTCGGCGGGTTCCCGGTAGTGATCAGGTAGGGCTTGATCGCCCGGTACGCGTCGAAGAACGGCTCCATGTCGACGACGAGATCCTTTTCGACGGGCAGCCCCCGGATCGGCTCGATGGTGACCGTCAACTGCTTGCCGGCCTTCTTGGGCAGCAGGTCGCGCATCAGCACCTTGCACGCCAGCCGGTTGACCCCGTTGATGCGCATCGCATCGGACCCGCAGACACCGTGCGCGCAGGAGCGCCGGAACGTCAGCGTGCCGTCCAGATACCCCTTGACGTAGAGGAGCAGGTTGAGCAGCCGGTCGGTGGGCAGACACGGTACCCGGAAGCTCTGCCAGCCGGCGGTATCGGGGTCCTCGGGATTGAACCGGGCGATCTTCAGCGTGACCATCACCGCGCCGTCGGGAATCGGCGGCAGCGGCGGGTCGCCCCCGCTTGCGGGAGACGGCGGGTCGCCCGCGTGCGCCGTTTCCGCCACTCGTTCGGTCATGTCAGTACTTCCGTTCCATCGGCTCGTACCGGGTCTGCACCACCGGCTTGTAGTCCAGCCTGACGTCGGCCAACAACTCGTTCGCCCAGCTCGATTCGCGGGAGTCGTCGGGCACCTTGTACGCCATCGTGTGCCGCATGTAGTTGGTGTCGTCGCGGTTGGGGTAGTCCTCACGGGCGTGGCCGCCGCGGGATTCCTTGCGGTTCAGCGCTCCTGCGACCGTGACCTCCGCCAGTTCCAGCAGGAAGCCGAGCTCGATTGCCTCCAGAAGATCGCTGTTGTACCGCTTTCCCTTGTCCTGCACCGAAATCCGCGCATAGCGCTCTTTCAATGCATGAATGTCCGTCAACGCCTGCTTCAGGGTCTCCTCGGTGCGGAACACCGCGGCGTTGTTGTCCATCGACTGCTGCAAGGCGGTGCGGATGTCGGCGACACGCTCGTTGCCGTGGTCGGAGACGATGTCGCTCACCCACTCGACGACCATGGCGGCGGGCTCCGGCGGCATCTCGACGAAGTCGTAATGCTCCGCATACTCGGCGGCGGCCATCCCGGCGCGACGGCCGAACACGTTGATGTCCAGCAGGGAATTCGTGCCCAAACGGTTTGCGCCGTGCACGGACACGCAAGCGCACTCGCCCGCGGCGTACAGGCCGGGCACCGCAGTCGTGTTGTCCCGCAAGACCTGTCCGTGCACAGTCGTCGGGATCCCGCCCATCACGTAGTGACACGTCGGGTACACCGGTACCAGCTCCTTGACCGGGTCCACGCCGAGGTAGGTACGGGCGAACTCCGTGATGTCGGGCAACTTCGCTTCGAGCACATCGGCGCCCAGATGGCGGACGTCGATGTAGACGTAGTCCTTGTGCGGGCCGGCGCCGCGCCCCTCGAGCACCTCACGCACCATCGAGCGCGCCACGATGTCCCGCGGTGCCAGGTCGACGATCGTTGGCGCGTAGCGCTCCATGAACCGCTCACCCTCACCGTTGAGCAGCCTGCCGCCCTCACCGCGCACGGCCTCCGAGATAAGGATGCCAAGCCCGGCCAGTCCCGTCGGGTGGAACTGGTGAAACTCCATGTCCTCCAACGGAAGCCCTTTGCGGAAGACGATCCCGATGCCGTCACCGGTCAAGGTGTGCGCATTCGACGTGGTCTTGTACATCCGCCCCGAGCCGCCGGTGGCGATGACGATCGCCTTGGCGTGGAACACGTGGATGTCGCCGGACGCCAGCTCGTAGGCGACGACGCCGGTGGCCACCGGCCCGCCCGGCGTCTCCGTCAACGCCAGGTCGAGAACGTAGAACTCGTTGAAGAACTCCACATCGTGCTTGACGCAGTTCTGGTACAGCGTCTGCAGAATCATGTGCCCGGTGCGGTCGGCCGCGTAGCACGCGCGGCGCACCGGCGCCTTTCCGTGGTCGCGGGTGTGGCCGCCGAACCTGCGCTGGTCGATGCGGCCCTCGGGCGTGCGGTTGAACGGCATCCCCATCTTCTCGAGGTCCAGCACGGCGTCGATGGCTTCTTTGCACATGATCTCGACTGCGTCCTGATCGGCGAGGTAGTCGCCGCCCTTGACGGTGTCGAACGTGTGCCACTCCCAGTTGTCGTCTTCGACATTCGCCAGGGCGGCGCACATTCCGCCCTGTGCGGCGCCGGTGTGGCTACGCGTCGGGTACAACTTCGTCAGCACCGCGGTGCGCACGCGCGGCCCGGCCTCGACCGCGGCGCGCATACCGGCTCCGCCGGCGCCGACGATCACCACGTCGTAGCGGTGATGCTGGATCATTTCGTCATCATTTCGTCGCCGCGATGTCTGGGTTGAACGTCAGCAGCACGTACGTGCCGAGCACCAGCGTGAAGATCACCGACACCGCCAGCAGCCTGGTGAGCCAGAACCGGGTCCAGTCCTTGCGGGTGTAGTCAGCGATGATCGTGCGCATACCGTTGGCACCGTGCAGCTGTGCCAGCCACAGCAACAGCAGATCCCAGGTCTGCCAGAACGGCGAATGCCACCGCTGCGCTACGTAGTTGAAGTCGATTCGGTACACGCCGTTGTCGACGATCAGCATCACGAACAGGTGCCCGAGCGCCAGAAACACCAGGACGATTCCGGACAGTCGCATGAACAGCCAGGCGTGCTTTTCGAAGTTCGGCATGCCGGTCCGGTATCGCGGAGAGCGCGGATTGTCCAAGCTGGCAGGCCGGTCGTGGCTGCGTTGCAACACCGGCGCCGGCCAGCCGGTGCGCCGCTCGGCTGTTGCACGTCGCGCAGTCGCCTCGTCGGCGGCGCTCACAGGAACCGCTCCGCCATGTGCGCGCCCAGCACGATCAGCGCCGCGGCAAGCACAGCCAGGAAGACGATCGCCACGATCCACAACATCAGCCGCTGGTAGCGCGGCCCTTCCGACCAGGAATCGATCAGGATCACCCGAATCCCGTTGAGCGCGTGGTACAGCACCGCGCCCACCAGACCTGCCTCCATCAAACCGACGGGCAGCGTCTTGTACGTGTCGACGACCTCGTTGTAGGCATTCGGGCTGACCCGCACCAGCGCGGTGTCGACGACGTGGACGAACAGGAAGAAGAAGATCGTGGCGCCGGAGATGCGATGCAGCACCCACGACCACATGCCCGGGTCGCCGCGGTAGAGCGTCTTGCGGGACGGTTTGCCCCGCGGCTCGTCGACCGCCGGCGCTCCCGTCGATGTCGTAGCCATGATGCCTCCAACGACCATCGGTGGATGTCTGGAGACTCTAATCCGATTTCTGCGCGCGAACGAGCGAACACGCACCACCGCCGGACTGCCTCGGCGCGAACTAGTGTGACGTTACTGACGTGTCCCGCGCAGCAGGGTATGCGGGCGCGGGATCGCACGGACGACGAAGGCGGCGAAGGTGAAGAGCAGCATCGACTGGAAAGTGTTGCGGGACAAGGCCGTCGATGTATCACGGCATGCGTACGCGCCGTATTCGAAGTTCCCCGTCGGAGCTGCGGCGCTGGTTGACGACGGCCGCATCGTCACCGGCTGCAATGTGGAGAATGTCTCATATGGCCTCGGCTTGTGCGCCGAGTGTGCGGTGGTGTGCGCGCTGCATTCCGGCGGCGGCGGACGCCTGGTCGCGCTGGTGTGCGTCAACGGCGCGGGCGCGACGCTGATGCCGTGCGGGCGCTGCCGCCAGGTCCTGATCGAGCATGGCGGCCCGGAGATGCTGATCGACCATCCGCACGGTCCGCGCGCCCTGGGCGACCTGCTGCCGGACGCGTTCGGGCCCAGGGACCTTCTGCTGTGACGCACCTCGACGCGCCGACGGTGATCCGGACCAAACGCGACGGCGCCCGCTTGACCGCGCGGGCGATCGACTGGGTTATCCATGCCTACACCGACGGTGAGGTCGCCGACGGGCAGATGGCCGCTCTGCTGATGGCGATCTTCTTGCGTGGCATGGACGGCGAAGAGATTGCGCGCTGGACCGCGGCGATGGTGGATTCAGGTGAGCGGTTCGACTTCAGCGACCTGCGACGCAACGGTAAGCCGTTGACGTTGGTGGACAAGCACTCCACCGGCGGAGTCGGCGACAAGATTACGCTGCCCCTGGTCCCCGTGGTGATCGCGTGCGGGGGTGCGGTGCCTCAGGCGGCGGGCCGCGGACTCGGCCACACCGGTGGCACCCTGGACAAACTCGAAGCGATCCCGGGTTTCACCGCTGAGATCTCCAAAAGCCGCATCCGCCAACAGCTTTGCGAGGTGGGCGCCGCGATCTTCGCGGCCGGCGAGCTGGCACCCGCGGACCGCAAGATCTATGCGCTGCGCGACGTCACCGGCACCACCGAGTCGCTGCCCCTGATCGCCAGCTCGGTGATGAGCAAGAAGATCGCCGAAGGGACGCAGGTGCTGGTGCTCGACTGCAAGGTCGGCTCGGGAGCATTCCTGGCGACTGAGGAGGAGTCGCGTGAGCTCGCTCGGGTCATGGTCGACCTGGGCAACGCGAACGGTGTGCTGACCCGTGCGCTTCTGACCGACATGAACACTCCGCTGGGGGAGACGGTCGGAAACTCGGTGGAGGTCGCGGAGGCGATGGACGTGCTCGCGGGTGGGGGTCCGGAGGATGTGGTGCGGCTGACGCTTGCGCTGGCCCGCGAGATGCTCGACGCTGCGGGTCTGGACGGCCGTGACCCGGCGGACACGCTGCGCGACGGCGCCGCGATGGACTGCTTCCGCGCATTGGTCGCTGCGCAGGGCGGGGACTTGTCGGCGCCGTTGCCGCTGGGTGCGCACACCGAAAACGTCACCGCCGATCGGGGCGGCACACTGGTGGACATCGATGCGATGGCGGTGGCGATGGCAGCGTGGCGGCTCGGGGCCGGCCGCGCGCATCCCGGTCAGCCGGTGCAGTCCGGCGCGGGAATCCGCATACACCGCAAACCCGGTGAACCCGTGACCGCCGGTGAGCGGCTGTTCACGCTGTATACCGACACGCCGGAGCGGCTGCGACCGGCGCTGACGGAGTTGGAGAATGGTTTCACCATCGGCACTACCGGCGAGTTTTCTCCCCGCCCGCTCGTGATTGACAGGATCCTCTGATGACCACACCGTTGACCCTCGACATGATCGGGCAGGCGCCGAAGGCACTGCTGCACGACCACCTTGACGGCGGACTGCGCCCGGCGACGGTTCTGGACCTCGCGGGGCAGACCGGTTACGACGAGCTGCCCGCCACTGACGTCGACGCACTGGCCGCGTGGTTCCGCACGTCCGCGCACAGCGGGTCGTTGGTGCGCTACCTCGAACCGTTCGCGCACACCGTGGGGGTGATGCAGACGCCGGCGGCGTTGTACCGGGTGGCCTTCGAGTGCGTCGAGGATCTGGCCGCGGACAACGTGGTGTACGCCGAGGTGCGATTCGCACCGGAGTTGCACATCGAAAAGGGGTTGTCGCTCGACGAGGTCGTCGACGCGGTGCTCGCGGGATTCGCCGACGGGGAGAAGGCCGTCGGCGCCGACGGGCGCGTCATCACCGTGCGGTGCCTGGTCACCGCGATGCGCCACGCCGCCCGGTCGTTGGAGATCGCGGAGTTGGCGATCCGGTTCCGCGACAAGGGCGTCGTCGGTTTCGACATCGCGGGTGCTGAGGCCGGCTACCCGCCCACGCGACACCTCGACGCATTCGAGTACATGCGGAACCACAACGGCCGCTTCACCATTCATGCAGGAGAAGCATTCGGGCTGCCGTCCATTCACGAGGCGATCGCCTATTGCGGAGCGGATCGACTCGGACACGGCGTGCGGATCGTCGACGACATCACCGAGCAGGCCGACGGCACCTACCACCTGGGCAGGGTGGCGGCGATCGTGCGGGACAAGCGAATTCCGCTGGAGATGTGCCCGAGCTCCAATGTGCAGACCGGCGCGGTCGGGAGCATCGCCGAGCACCCGTTCGATCAGTTGGCGCGCTTGCGGTTCCGGGTCACGGTCAATACCGACAACCGACTGATGAGCGACACCACGATGAGCCAGGAGATGCTGCGGCTGGTCGAGGCCTTCGGGTACGGCTGGACCGACCTGGCACGCTTCACCATCAACGCGATGAAGTCATCGTTCATTGCGTTCGACGAGCGGCTGGCGATCATCGACGACGTGATCAAGCCGCGGTTCGCCGTGCTCATCGGGTGAGCCCAGGCCGATCGCGAGGGTGCTCGCGCTAGGAACGGGCGTCCGCGGCGGCCAGCTCACCGAGGCGCCGCAACGACGTTGCGATGACGCCGCGCTGCATGTCCATGCGAGCTGCCTCTTGCTCCGGGATGTCGACGTGCACCGCAATTCTGGTGCCGTTCTCGACTGGCTCGAGCCGCCAGTCGAACACCAGGTCCGACACCATGCACGAAATCGTCACCCGATTCTCGGTATGCCGTGCGTTCAGCGACTGGGCCATCGGGAAATCGGGATAGCCGTCGACGAACATGGTGTAGTCGGCCTCGCCGGCGACCGTGGTCGAGGCGACCCCCGTCCACCACTCGGGAAAGCGCAGCGGGTCGTACAGCAACATCCACACATCCTCGGGAAGCGCGGGCGTGGTGATCGAATCATCGAAGTGGGGCATCGCATCTCCCTTGGAGTTGATCGAGATCGTTGAGCACCGTCTCGAGTTCTTCGCCCGGTGACACCAGGCCGACGATCGGCCGGCCGAGATCGGCGAGGACGATGGCGTACCTCTCGCCGGCGTCGGTGGCCTCAACTCGCCGGCGCCAGCACGAGGCGGCATGCTGCAGGTGGTGCCTTGCTCTGGCGACGTCGCCTTTGGCGGCTGCGATCAGACCGCGTACCGAAGACATTCGGGCGACCAGCGTGTCAGGCCAGTCGCCGGGACGAACTGGCTCGAGTGCGGTCGCGGACAGCTCATCGTTGGCGGCGTCGAGGTGGCCCGATCGCGCGAGCGCTTCGGCCCGTTGCAGACGCGCCATCGGCCGTCCGATCGATGCGCCTGGTACCCGTAACGCACGCTCGAGAAGCGCCGCTGCTTCCTCGTAACACCGGGCGCGCAACGAGATTCGGCCCGCCTCGGCATCCGCCATGGCGAGCAGCTCGGTCGCACCGATTCGGTTTGCGATCCGCCGTGCCGACTCTGCGACGCGACCGGCTTCGGAGTGCCGTCCCAGCCGCGACAGCAGCCACGCGCGTGACATCTGGACCTCGGCCTCGGTGGCGAGCGCCAAGGATCCCTGACTCGGTACCGACCCGACCTCCTCGAGTACCTGCAGAGCGCCGGCGTATTCATTGGTTGCCGCCAACGCCGCCGCGGCGTTGACGAGCGAGCCGTAGACGAGGTCCTGCCGGCCGATCGAGCGCGCGATCCCGGCGGCGGCCCTTCCGGTCTCGGCGACCTCGTCGAATCGGCCCTGCCGGATCCGCGCGATGGACTTGGCGAGATGGCGCCGGATGTCTCGAACCGGATCCGGCGGCAACGGGCGGCACTGGATATCGAGACCCTCCAGTAGCGCATCACATCTAGCGGGGTCACCCGCCATCGCCTCACACAGCGCCATGAACGCCTGCGCCTGGATCCTGAGCTGCAGTGCGGACACGCCGGCGGTGTCCAGCGCATCGAGTGCCGAGCGGACCGACGCGAGCGCCACCGAAGGCCGACACAGCGGCCCGGTATTCCACTCGGCCCAGTTGATGTGCGCGCTGGCGACCGCCGTCGGATCTCCCACGGCGCGAAGGGCATTCAAGGCATGCTCGAATCGAGTCTGCGCGTTGGCGGGTAAGCCTCGGTGGGCCGCGACGCGTGCGAGATCCAGGATGATGTCGACGTTCGACGGTTGTATCTGTGCGGCTTCGACGAGGGATTCCTCGGCACGCGCCAAGGCGCCCAGCGAGAAAGCGTGTTCGGCTGCACGAACCAACAGCGTTGCGGCACCGTCCTTATCGCCTGCAGCGAGTAGGTGCCGGGCGGCTTCGCCGGCAAGTTCGGGCGCAGCGTTCTCGGTCAGATCTGTTGCGGCGCCTGTGTGTAGCCGCACCCGCTGCACGTCCGGTATCTCCGCGTAGTAGGCGTCGCGCAAGAGTGCGTGCTCGAAACCGACAGCACCGTCGGCGATGGTCAGGAGACCGGCATCCTGCGCGCTTTGAACGGTCCCGTAGAAGGTGTCGTCGTCACATGGCTCGAATCGACGGCGCAGATCCTCGATCCGCAACGGTCTGCCAGCGACCGCAAGAACCGCGCACAGATGTTTCGACTGGGCCGAGATGTGTGCGCCCGCCGCGCGAACCGTCGACCTCAACCCGTGCGGAAGGGCGTCCCCGCGCGCGATCGTACGAGCCGCTTCTACGGCGAGTAGTGCGTTCCCGTCGGCCACCGCGACCACCGACCTCACGGCGTCGTCGTCGAGTTGTCCGGCGTCACGCGCGATGCGCGAAATTGCCTCATCACCAAAGTGTTGCAGGTGGATTTGAGCTCGCATCAGTCCAGAATTAGACGCGCCCTGTTCGGCTTCTGCCAGCGCGGGCGGCGTCGGCCGATCTCGTCGGGTCAACAGGAGCAGAACTGGTAGGTCGTGAAGTCGGCGGCATGCCCGCCCAAGAGCGACGGCACTTGCCTCGTCGCAGCTGTGCATGTCCTCGAAGATCAGCAGCAGGGGAGCCCGCGACGCCGCGAATTCCACAAGATCCAGCAGCCCTTCGGTGATCCGTGCCTGTTCGAACTGGGGCTGGCCTGGAGTGGGGGACCGTCCGGCGGTCGGTATCAGCGCAGCGATGGTGGCCAAGAACGGCGCACCGTCAGCAGCTCCACCCAAACCGCGCAGCACATCGTTACTCAACTCGGCCCATGGGCAGAATGGCGCACCGCCAAAACCAGTCGTGGTACCCATTGCGGTCAGTGCGCCCTGGTCGATGGCTGTGTCACGCAATTCGGTTGCCAATCGGGTCTTTCCGATTCCTGGCTCACCGTGGACGACGACGACGCCGCCGGCACCGGCGCGAGTGGTTCGCCAAACACGGATCAGGGTGTCGAGCTCCCTGTCGCGTCCGACCAACCCGGGACGCCGCGACTGGCGAAGCGGCAGATCGGCCGATGATCGCAGGGAGTGCACTCGGTGGCGATTACGGATCTTTTCCGCCAGCCGCCAGGTTTCCTCCGACGGGCCGATCTTCAGTTCGCGCCGAAGCCGTTCGACCA
>JAVHWG010000627.1:0-4515 GCA_032159965.1 Mycobacterium sp. | reverse complement strand
CAAGCCTGCGCTGAAGATGACCCGCCGACCGTCACGCAACAGCCGTGGTTGTTCAGCCGCCGCGACTGTGACGACCGCCGAGCGCCCGTACAGGGGAACCGCAGGATGGCTGTCCAGTGCGCCGACTCTGATTGCCGTCGCCCATCCGAATCCCGCGCCGATCACCGCGGCACCGAGCACAACTGCGGAAACCGTTGCGCGAAAGGCTTGGTCGCGGCGGCGCGCGCGTCTGCCGAACGCCACCGCGCATACCCCGGCTGCCACGCATACCGCCGCCGCAACGGCACCGGCCCGCCAGACGATCGCGACTGCCGTCACCGTCCAGCACGTCAATGCCGCAGGCACCAAACGCACGTCGAGACGGTCGGGTGTCGCGAAAGACGAGTCCACTCGGGTTCATCCGTCTCACACCCGAACCAGGCTCCGCAGCTTTTCCAGCCGGGCCGGTCCGATACCGTCGACGTCGCCCAGTTGGTCGACGCTGGTGAATTTCCCATTCGCATCCCGCCACGCCACGATGGCCGCCGCGGTCACCGGCCCGATGCCGGGCAACGTGTCGAGCTGCTCGACCGTTGCGGCGTTCAGGTCGACGGGTGCCGAGGGCGATGCGCTTTGCGACGCCGACGGTGACGGTGGCTTGGGAGCGGCACCCGACGTCGCCACGCTGCTGCCCAGCCGGGCCGGCTCCCCCGGCGCAGGCGACATCCCGACGATGATCTGCTCGCCGTCGGCCAGGCGTTGCGCCATGTTGAGCCCGATCAGGTCGGCTCCGTCCAGCGACCCACCGGCAGCATCCACCGCGTCGGCGATGCGCGCACCGGCTCGCAGAGTCACCAGGCCTGGTTTGTGCACGAGCCCGACGACGCTCACGACTACCGGCTGCTCGGCCGCAGGTGGACTGCTCGGAGTCGGCTTTGCCGACGAAACCATCTGCACCGGGGGCAATTTCGCCGAGGTGATAGGGGGCGGCCTGTCTCGCATCATCGTGAAGACGGTGACCATGACGGCGATCACGGCCACCGCGCCCAGTGCGTACAGACCCGCGCGGGCCGGGTCTGCCCTGATGGTCGCGATCCAGCCCGGGCCGTCATCCGGCGACGCCGCAGGCAACCAGCGCGACAGTCGGGTGTCGGGGTCCGCCGCCTGGTCGGCTCCGGCGTCTGCATCGTGTGGGTCGGTCGCCGCGCGCAAGCGGCGGTGCAGCCGGTCTGCGGGCAGTTCGGTTTCCATGTGCGTCACGGTAAGAACCCGCAGCGACGGAGAGGCCGCGCCGTGGGGCTTCGACGGGCCCGCTGGGGATGCAGTCGAATCTGTGGACAAATACCTGTTTTCCGCGACGCGAGCCCGCCGGGCAGCGAGAATCCCCCCAAGAATTCCCCCCAAGAATTCCGCAAGGTCTCTGCCGCAGGCTTCACAGCACCAGCCGTGTCGGAGGAAGGCGAAAGGACCACCCATGAAGATGCCGCGAGCACTCGTCGGCCTGGTAGCCGCGCTGGTCGCCGGCGTGCTGGTGCTGACAGGATGCGATAGCCCGCGACCCGCCTCGTCCACGACGATCAACAACACCACGACGATCCAGGCACCGCCGTCGCAACCGACCAATCAGGCTTCCACACCGGCATCGGTGCCGCCTGGTCCACCGCCACCGCCCGCCGCGACCGGCACCGCCGGTTGCGGTCCGGATCAGGCGACGGCGCTACGAGACGCGTTGGCACGGCTGGGACCTGAGCCGGTGACCGGGCGTGCGTGGGGCCCCAACTCGCAGGGCGGCAACTTCGACCCCTGCGCCGAGCTGTCGACGATCCTCATCATGATCGACGGCGGGACCGCCAGTTCACCCATGCAAGCGTTGATGTTTCACCGCGGTACCTGGCTGGGCACAGGCACCCTGCGGGCGTACTCGTTTACCAGTGTCGACACCGCGGCGTCGACGAAAGATACGGTCGTCCTGGCCTATCGATCCGGTCAGAGTTGCTCGGCCTGCGGTGACGGCATCCTCACTCGGGTGAGGTACCACTGGGACGGCAGCAAGGTGCAGATGCTCGATCCGCCACCGCCCGGTTGAGGCGCAGCGGTTCTGAGCCCGGTCGCGATGCAACCCGACGGCACCCGGATACTCGACTGCTATGACAAGTTCACCCGCTGACCGTCCGCTTCGCGTCATCCAGTGGACCACTGGGAACATCGGCAGGCGTTCGCTGCACGCGATCATCGGGCGGCCCGACATGGAGCTCGTCGGGGTTTACGCGCACGGGGCGGACAAGGTCGGCAAGGATGCCGCTGAGCTGTGCGGGTGGCCCGAGCAGACCGGCGTCGCGGCAACCAATGACATCGACCAGCTGGTCGCACTCAAACCCGACGCCTGCTGCTACAACCCGCTGTGGCCCGACATCGACGAGCTCGTGCGGCTGCTCGAATCCGGGATCAACGTGTGCTCCAGCGCCGCCTGGATCACCGGCGGAAAGCAGACACCCGAGGACCGCGCCCGCATCGAAATAGCCTGCGCACAAGGGAAATCCACCATATTCGGCAGCGGCGCACATCCCGGTATGACCAATCTTGTCGGCATGGTGCTAAGCGGCTCATGCGAGCGCGTGGACGAGATCCGGATCACCGAGTCGGTGGACTGTTCCACTTACGAGTCGGCGGAAACCCAGACGGCGATGGGATTCTCGCAGTCGCCGGACACTCCCGGGCTCGCCGAGAATGTGCGCCGCGAAAGCGAGGTCTTCGCGGAGTCGGCGGCAATGATGGCTGACGCGATGGGGGCAAAGCTCGACAAGATGACGTTCGACGTCACATTCACCGCCGCCACCGACGACTCGGACCTCGGCTTCATGCAGATACCGAAAGGGACAGTCGCAGGCGTCATGGGATTTCACCGGGGCTGGGTCGAGGACCGCAACATCGTCAGCGTCGGATTCAACTGGATCATGGGGTCGGCCGTCGAGCCGCCCAAACCCCTCGAGCACGGGCACGTCGTGCAGGTGTTCGGGCTGCCCAACATGCGCACGGTGCTGCATTGCCTGCCGCCCGGCGACTGGAAAGAGCCGGGATTCATGGGCCTCGGGATGATCTACACCGCTATGCCCGTCACCAATGCTGTTCCGAAAGTCGTTGCCGCCAAACCCGGAATAGTCACGCTGGCGGATCTGCCACCGATCACGGGCCGGGTCAGCCTCTGATCAGTCGGCGATATCGGCGCAGACAGCCACCGCTCCGGCGCCGATATGCACGCCGAGAACGGGACCCATCTCTGTCACCGTTGGCGGCTCGGTGAGTTGTAACCGGCTCATGAGTCGGTCGGCAACATCGTTGGCCGCGTTGAGGTTTCGGATGTGGTGGACGGCAACGACAGCGGACCGATCGCCCAGCTCGGTAACCACCAGTTCGACCATGGCGTCCAATGCCTTGCTGGCCGTGCGTAC
The DNA here is from genome assembly GCA_032159965.1 of Mycobacterium sp. Classification (GTDB taxonomy): domain Bacteria; phylum Actinomycetota; class Actinomycetes; order Mycobacteriales; family Mycobacteriaceae; genus Mycobacterium. The sequence goes on along the minus strand of JAVHWG010000627.1, from coordinate 1,087 downwards.
GCGGTGTTCGAGCACCAGCCTGCCGTCGGGGTCAATCCGCAACAGCGGCTTGATGGCCAGCGCGCTGCTCAGCCACGACGCTCCCCTGCCGATCCGCCCGCTGCGCCGCAGGTTGTCCAGACGATTCACCACGACGTAGCCGCGACCGCGATCACTGGCCGAAAAGGCTTCGTGCTCAACAGCACCCAGATCAGCCCCGTCGGCGGCCAGCCGCGCCGCCGCCAGCGCGACAAAGCCGGTGCCCATGGCCGCGGATTTCGAATTCACCACCCGCACGGCGCCACTGAACTGCCTGGCGGCCTGTTCGGCCGACGTCACCGTGGACGACAGTGCCGCCGAGATGTGCACCGCCACCACGCCGTCGCCGCCACTGGCTTCCAACGCCTGACGGTAGGCCTCGCTCAATTCCGCGGGCGTCGCTCCCGCCGTGGTGGCCTTCGAGTGTGAGTCGACATCCTCGGCGATCTCGTCGACGCCGTCGCGGAAATCCTCACCGTCCACCAGAATGTGCAGCGGTATCTGTCGGATCTGCCATTTGTCGCGGTCGGCCTCGGGCAACCGCGATGACGAATCCGTGACGACGACAACAGCCATGTGTTCAGTCGCCGCTTTCGTCCTGCGTCACGCCCGCTTGCGCCAGCGCTTTGAGCATCAGCTCCGCCACGGCCTCGTGCGCCTCGAAATTCCAGTGAATCCCGTCGGGATTCCCTCGCCCGGCGGTGATGTGTTCCCCGACGGCGGCCTTCAAGTCGACCAGCGCAACGTCGTGCTGATCGGCCCATTCGGTGATTGCCGCCACGGTGTCTTCTCGGCCGCGATGCGAACGCCCGTACGCATCGGCGACGTGCACTGACGGCAATGACGCCACAACGGGAATACCGGGGCGGTTGAAATCGATTGCGCTTCTCGTCATCTCCAGGTATTCGGCCGAGAGTCGCGGCGGTAGCGCTGGTCGGGCGATCGGCGACAACCGTGGCTGCAGCCAGCCGTATCCCTCACGCACCCAGCGCCTCAGCCACGGCGGGCGCACGTAGCGAATCGACTCACGCAGCGCGGTAGGCAGCGGCGACGGCAACGAGTCCATGCC
>JAVHWG010000612.1:0-3832 GCA_032159965.1 Mycobacterium sp. | reverse complement strand
CCGCTCGCTGCAAGCGCGGTCACCATCACCGGCCGCAACCTCGGCGCGATCGCCCGCGTGACGTTCGGCGGAACGGCGGCGACACGCCTCAGGCACGTCGGCGCGACGAAGTTGACGATGCTTGCCCCCGCACGCACTACTCCAGGCACGGTAAAGGTGCGCGTGGTGACGGCCGACGCGTCGTACTCGGGCGGCACGTACACCTACGTCGCCCGTCCGGTAGTCACCAGCCTGTCGAGCACGTCCGGCCCCCTCGAAGGCGGCGGCGCAGTCAAGATCACCGGCACGCATCTCGTGCCGACGCCGGTCGTCAGGTTCGGCACCGTGATCGCTTCGGTCACGTCGGCGCGAGCAACCGCCCTGCGCGTCACCGTGCCCGCCAACATTGTCGGCGCGGCACCGGTGTCGGTCACGACACGGGGTGGCAAGAGCGCCGCGTCGCCCGCGGCCAGGTTTACCTACGTGCTTCCGCCTGCTGTCGACTCGGCGACCTATACGCCCGTCGTCGGCGCAGTCGTCGGGAGCGGTGTCCAGTGGGTGAGCGGTGGCTCCCAGCCGGGGTCGAATGTGAGCAGCGACTGGACGGTCAGCATCGCGCCGGGAACGGACGTTCCGTCGATCGGCACGCCCTACGTGCTGCAACCGGGCGGCGTCGTGTTCCCGTCGGGCCTGGCCGGCACGGTGACGTCGACGGCCGCGCAGGCCGACGGGTCGACCCGACTGACCATTGCGCCCACCCCACTGGAGGATGCGCTCGCGGACACCACGATCGAGTTTTCCGACGGGCCCGTCGCCGGGCTGGCGCGAAACAGTGTCGCTCCGTCCGAGACCGGCGGGAGTACAGCGAGTCAGGTCAGTTTCCCGAGCCTGGGCCCCAACGTCTTCACTTGCCACGACAAGGACGGAGCGCAGACCACGTTCAAGGGCGAGCTCGGACTCAGGTTCGAGAAGTTCAATCGCGACTTCTTCTTCCAACTCGGCCTGCACCCCTCGATCAGTGGCTTCGTCTCCGGCACGCTCGTCACCTACGGAAAGGTGACCGCCGAGAAGTCGATCACCTGCAAGCTCAAGCCCTCATGGAGTGACGCGAACCGCAAGATCATTCCGCTGGGCGAGGGCGCCACGCTTTCGTTCGGGCCGACTGCAGAGATCAAGATCTCGGCAAAGGGCACGGTCAGCTACGAGCAGACGACCCGCTTCATGTATGGGTTGTCCAAGTTCGGCGACAACCCGGTGACGTTCTACAAGATCGCGAAGCAGTCCGCGATGGTAGCCAAGGGCACCCTTGCGGTCAGCGTCGAACTCTCCGCGGGACTCTCCCTGCAGATCGGCATCCTCGACCGGGTGGGCGTCGAGATCAAGGCAAAGCTGTTCGCCGAGGGCAGCCTGAGCCTCGAGTCGGCACCGCGGGTGTGCGTCGACCTCAAGCTCGGCGTCGAACTCAGCATCGGGGCGTTCCTCGACGTCTTTGTCGCCCGGTGGGAGGCCACTGCCGCCCAGTTGAAGATCGAGTTCTCTGCCTATCACGCGTGCTCGGCGCCAGACTCCGACGCCCCGCCGACGACCAACCCGGCCATCACGAGCGGTACGTTGCCGAACGCGACGCTCGGACAGTCGTATCAAGTCACCCTGCACACCGCGGACGGACGCTTCGGAACGTGGCAGTCGACGGCAACGCCCATGCCGCCGGGCCTCAGCCTTTCCGCGGACGGTGTCGTCTCCGGGACACCGACGGGTGGTGTCGGAACTCAGCATCCGAGCGTGAGGTTCGTCGACGAACAGTTGCGCGCAACCGATGCCACGCTCCTGCTGCGGGTTCTGCCGGACTCCGGGCTGGGTGGAGGTTCGATTCAGGCGACGCTGACCTGGTCCAGCGAGGCAGACCTTGACTTGCACGCGATCGAGCCGGACCAAAACGAGATCTACTACAACAACGCCGGGCCCTCGGCCAACGGCGGCGAGCTCGACCACGACGCAAATGCAAATTGCGGCACTGTCGACCCGGCGCCTACCGAGAACATCCACTGGCCGAGCGGTTTCCCGGAGTCAGGGCAGTACTACTTCTCGGTCGTTACCTACGCCGTCTGCAACGCGGCCAGCCTCGACTGGCATCTGGTCGTCCGGGTGAACGGCGTTTCGCTCATCGACGAGACCGGTTCGGGCGACTCATCGTGGTTCGTCCTTGGCTACTCCTCGGCGACGGGAACGGTTTCGGTTGGGCAGGCGCCACGAGGTGGCAACCCCGGCCCGACCTCGAGTGCTGCAAAGTGAGACGCCGTGGTACGCCGACCAACTGGGTGCACCCTCAACGATCTGTGTCTGCAGGCGTTTGGGGAGTGGGCGAGGCGAGTCGGTCGTATGCCTCATCGGCCCAGTCCATGAGGCTGGGCCAGATGAAGCCTCGGTTCGGTAGCAGGACCGTCCACTGAGCCCGTGCCTCGTCGTGGCGTCCGAGGGCGACCAGCAGGTCGCCGCGGCGCAGTGCTGCCTCGGCAGCCCACTGCCGGGCCCACCAGTCTTCCTCGCCACCCTGCTCCTCGTTGGCGGCGCGAAATTCGGCGTGGCATCTCTTCAGGCAGGTCAGCGCCGTCTCGAAGTCACCGAGGGTCCGAGCGGACTCCGCCCACCTGATCAGCGCAATGGCCGCCTTGCCCTGCAAGGGGAAGTTGTGGTGGAAACCGTTGGCAGGCTCGGCGGGCGTCCCATCGAACAGCGCCACGGCCGAGGCGTACAGCTCGGCCGCGTCGGCGTGGCGCCCCGCGGTGGCCGCGCGCAGGCCGGCGTTGAGCTGCTCGGTCAAAGCGCTGCCGCGACCCGCGACCGTTTGCTCGGAAGCCTCCACCATGAGTACGCGCTCCCGGTCCTCCCCGCGCGGGGAAGCCCATGCGGGTCGGTTCACGTGCCCGGCGACTATCTGCCGGCCAGTTTCGGGCGCGGTCGCGGACGGGCGCGACGTGCGCTTGCGCCACACTGAAATCACCTCCGGGCGTGGGATCCAGTCAAGCACTCAGCGCACGGGGGAAGGTGGCGACCAGCAGCTGGTGGCGGACTGCCGTCCGCCTGGACAACTGATCGGACGCGGAAACTGAGACACTGCAGCGATGCATTGCGTACTCGGAAGCGAGACCGAGTTGTTCAGCTTCACCGAGCACGGAACGAAGGTAGAGCCGGTCGGGCTGGCACATGCTGTGGACCCCGCGTCTCGGCAAAACAGCGCTGGCGGTTTGTTGGCCTACGCGCTGTGCGGCACAGCGGTGCGCGCGTGGCCAGACCATGAGTTCGACCCGCACGCCCAGCGCGTACACGATCAGTGCGCGAACCTTTCGGGAACTTTGTGATGCGTCTTCGCTCCGCACTCCTCGCTGCCACGCTCACCGCTGCCACTGTGACGCTGGCGGTGGCGGCTGCTCCGGCAGGGGCCGTTGCCCGTGGCGAGTACGCCGAGCCGGGCCAGTACCCGTTCGCCGGCAAGCTGACGATGACGCATATCCCGCGCACCGACGGCACCTTCTACGACAGTGCCTGCTCGGGCGCGCTGATCTCGGCCACCTGGATCATCACGGCGGGCCACTGCTTCCACGACGTCAACCGAAACCCGGTGAGCGGCCCCGTCCCCTACCCCACCACGGTCACGCTCAACACGGTCGACCTCTCGGTTTCGGCGGGGGAAAGGGTCGCAGTCATCAGAGTGCAGCAGGCCAGCAATGACATCGCCCTTGCCAAGCTGGCCTCTCCCGTCACAGACGTCGTCCCGCTCGCGCTGAGCAAGGTCAAGCCGGCTACGGGGACGATCCTCACCATCGCTGGCTGGGGCGCCACGTCGTCTGTGAAC
>JAVHWG010000573.1:0-3672 GCA_032159965.1 Mycobacterium sp. | reverse complement strand
TTGTCCTCCCGGGCCCGCTTTCGCGGGTCGGATCGCGTCGGCGATCAGCTGGCGATAGACGAGATCGGACAGCCGGCGTTTGAGGCAGCGCATCGCTTCCATCGAGGTCTTGCCGTCGGCCTTCTTTCGGTCGAAGTAGGCGCGGCCCTCGGTCGGGTTGCGCAGCTGGACGACCGCCATCAGATGCAGCACGCGGTTGATCTGCCGGTTCCCGCCGCGCGAGAGACGATGGCGGACGTGGTCACCGGAGGAGGCGTCGATGGGCGCGGTCCCGGTCCAAGACGCGAAGTGCGCTCGGCTCGGGAAGCGGGTGATGTCACCGACCTCGACCAGCAGACGAGCCGCACCAGACGGGCCAATCCGTTCAGGTCGGTGAGCGTGGTGCCGGTCGCTGCGAGGAGCTCGTTGAGCTCGTTGTTGGCCGCCTTCTTGCGGGCGTAGATCCGCTCGAGATCGCTGATCAACTCCGCGGCCACCCTCCGGCGGGTCCCTGCGACGTCGCGTGGGCGCACGGTCGAGCGCAGCGCCTTGGCCTGGGCCGCGGACAGGTCCTTCTTCGCCCCGCCCGGAATCAGCTCCAGCAGCAGGCGATGCAGCTGCGAGACCATGCGGGTGTGATCCTCGCCCAGCGAGCGGCGCCGGTCGACCAGCAGTCGCAGCACCGCCAGGTCTTCGTCGTTGATTACCGGACGCAGCCCGGACATGCGGGTGCCGACCAGCGCGACTGAGTGCGCGTCGGTGGCGTCGGTCTTGCGACCTTGCCCGGTCGCGAATACCCGGGTGCGCGCCGACAACTTCGGCGGGACATCGACGACGGACTCGCCGTCGGCGAGAAGCCGGTTCGCGATGTGCCGGCCGATGCCGTTGCACCCCTCGATCGCCCAAGTTCGCTCCTTGAAGCGCCTCGCGAACGCGAGCATCGCCCGATACCCGACCGCGTCGGTGGCGAACCGGCCGCCGTCGAGGATCGCCTCGTCGCCGCCCATCACCTCGACCGTTGCCGACCGCTTGTGCGGGTCCATCCCGATGACCACAGCGCCCATCTTGATCTCCATCCCTCGAACGATGTTGATTGTTCGAGCTGGGAGGGCACCGCTACTTCGAGCAGAGCAAACCCCTCTTGAGCCACTCCCCGCTCAGAGCGGCGTCCGATCCTTGCAGGCCATGAGAGAGCCACACGCCAATGCGGGGGCAGCCGATGTGGGAGCAACGAACCGGACGCCTCGACCAAGCCTCGCCAGGCACCGGCCGTGGGTCAATGAAACAAGTAGCCGATGAGCGCGCGTCCGCGCGACCAGCCCGCTGCCACCGAGGGCCGTTACGCTCATGCGGTGCGACGACGTCGAATCATCACTACGGCGGGTTGCATTCTAGTGTGCGCCGCTGTAGCAGGGGTTACCGCAGTTGTCATCGCGACGGAGCCGGATGCCTCGTACCGACCTTCGTACGACGATCACGACCGATTGAACCCTGCGCTCGAAACAACGATGCGCAAATTTGCGACGGTTATGTCTCACGATCCTGGTTCGGCTTGGCTCTACGCGCATACCGAGGCCGGTGATAGAGCTCGGATGCGTCGCTTCCTCGCCGGGTACGGCGGCCGCTCTATCGACCACGTCATCAGCGCGCCCGGTGGTGATCAGGTCGCAATCCAAACCCTTACCATCCGGTGTTCTTCGACTAGCCAATCGGTCGATCTGGTGTGGTCCTGGACAGACGGCACCTGGCGCTCGCACCCGGGTTTCACCGTCTCCGCCGCCGACCAGCCAGGCGACTATTTAGGGTGTAGTTGACCGTTACGAACGCGCGCTCATGCCGCGCAGCGGCTCTATCGGATCTGTTGCGTAGCGGCGCTATGAGATCTGCCTCAACCGGGCGCGGACTTGTCGAGGTGATGGCTCGCGATCTGGCCGTACAAACATTGATTACTAGATCAGGCATCCGACGCGAACACCGATGACCACAGGTCGTTTTCGGTGTAGAGAGTGCCGACCGCGTCAAGCTCTACATCGACCATGTCGGTCTGGGAGCTGTCACCGGTGGCGACCCACCACTCAGCACCGGGAAGACCAGCGGATGCGTACGCTCGCGATCCTGGGTCTCTCGGCTGGTACGACGCCCTGGGTCGAGCAATGACTTCACCATGAGCGGGCTCCCACAACCGAACCCAACCGTCGTCCTCAACTCCGAGCACGACCGCGTCGTACCACCTCCACACCACGACCTCGCGACCGTCGTGATCTGTAGCAATCGCAACGAGATGACCGGGCGACACACGCTCGAGACGCGGAGAGGGGAACGGCGAGGCGAACCGAATCGACTCGCTCCTGGCCCCGTCCCAGACCTCGCAGGCGTCCTCATGAACTCGCATGACGCGAGCCGTTCGAAGACGGTATGGCTCGGACGCGGCATCGTGATGTGGATTCGACATGTGCCTGAGTATCGCAAGATCTCACCATCAGATCGGGAGCAAAACTCGACCGGAACTGCCGCTGTCGGAGCGAAGCATCCGACCATGCCGCCGTCAGGCTGGATCGGCCACGACCCAACCGAAGCGGTCCCGGAAGTCGGCAAAGCACTGCTCGCAGATTCAGTGGTCATCGTCGTCGGTCACGTAGCCGAGGTCGACTGCCTCCGCATCGTCAGTAGCCAGCGGGACGCTGATGTGACGTTGGCAGAAGGCGCAGTGGTCGTGGTCCCAGCCGTCCTGGTAGGGCCGCCACGTCCTAAGGGTTAATCGGCGCCCTTGCAGGTACGCGTCTTGCCCCATCAACCGCCAGTCGTCCACGCCTCGATCATCCACCAGAAACGACCGGATTTGCCGCGCAGGGCGCTACCGGCTCTGCCGCGAACTGCAATCCGCAACTGAAGGCGCAAACCCGCAGGGTTGGTCTGTTACGCCACCTCGGTCGTGATCATGTCCCATACGTGCGAGGTGAGTCCTCGAGCGGTTCAGATAATTGCGGCCGGCGGATATCTGATCGGCTTCCTCTGCCTTATTGCGGGAGCCGTCGTGGAGTTCACTGGGTCTACTTACGTCGGCTCCACCTTCATCGTCCTCGGCTCAGCATCCATGGCCGGTGCTCGGTTTGTCGCTCGCCGCCGTCATCTGTCCGCGCCATAGCCTGACGCAGCACTCGGACAACCGCCGCACGCTCATAGCACCCCTTTGTGTCAACCGCTGATCGTGGCGAGGGTTCTAGGCTTGGTGCTGGCGGGTCCGGGATGTGGCTTCTCCGAAGAGCCGATGTCCGGGGTCAGGTCGGTCGCGCTGGAGTGCTGAGTCGTCCCCGAGTGCTCACCCCGGGCCCGCGCAGCGGCTCTACCGGCTCTGGCGCAGCGTGCGCCTTCATGGCCGATGTCCGGTCGCGCGCGCACGTTCTAGTTGTCGTAAATCCACTCTTGGTACTTGCACCCAGCGACCGCTTCACCGAGGTCGAACTGTTCAGGGTGATCAGATCGCTGAGATATCGCTGGCTTGCACGCCTCGGTCACCGAACCGCGCATCGAGCCATAGATGCTGTCGAGCACCTTCTCGCCGTAGCGGAACGACGGATTGTGGTGCTCCGAGGGCTTCGAGAAGAACAGATGGAGGAGGAGCAGCACACCCGCTCCGAGAATGGCTAACGCAAGAATCGCACCGACGAGTACAAGGGCGAGTCGGCTGGCCAG
>JAVHWG010000567.1:0-5095 GCA_032159965.1 Mycobacterium sp. | reverse complement strand
CTCGAACACCACCGTGCCGTCAGGCCACGGCAGCCGATACGCGCGCGAGTCCAGTCCCGACGCCAGGATCACTGCCTGTCGGATGCCCGCCGCCCCTGCGGCGACGAAGAATTCGTCGAAGAATCTGGTCCGCACCGCCAGCATGTCGACCACGCCCGACGGGGTGAGGGGGGAAGGGTCTGATTCAGCGAGCGGGATCTCGCCGTCGAGGATTCGTGTGAAGAAGTCGATACCGACGGCTCGCACCAGCGGCTCCGCGAACGGGTCGCTGATCAACGGCTCGGGCTGCCTGGTCGCCATCGCGCGCGCCGCGGCGACCATCGTCGCCGTCGCGCCCACACTGGACGCAAGGTCCCAGCTGTCGTTGTCAGTGCGGCCCATAGCGACGCTCCTAATCCAGGATTCCGGTGAGGTACAGCATCTCGCCCCACGTGGCCGGGTTGTCGGGAGGGGGCGTTCGCCCGTTCTTCGCGAACAACTCCCTGCTGGTCGAGCCGTGGGTCTTCCAGCCGTGGTTGGCGAGATATTCTCCGACCGGGTTGCGATCGCCGATGTACACCAGCTCCACGAAATTGATGTCGAAACCGTGTCGCTGCCAACGATCCGACGCGGTCTGCATCCGCTCCCTGATCTCGTCGTGGTCGAGTTGCCCTGGGTTGGCCGCGGTCTCGCAGGCACAGCGGCTGCCGGGCGCACTCAGGGCCGTGATGGTGTCCAGCAGCCGGTCCTGCGCGTCCGGCGGCAGATATCCGAGGAGGCCCTCGGCGATCCACGCCGTCGGCGTGCCGGGGTCGAAGCCCGCATCGCGCAGCGCTGCTGCCCAGTCCTCGCGCAGGTCGACGGCAACGGTGCGGTGCTCGGCGGTGGGGCTGGCGCCGAGCTCGGCCAGCTCCGTGGTTTTGAACTCGATCACCTGCGGCTGGTCGATTTCGAACACGACGGTGCCGGCGGGCCACGGCAACCGGTAGGCGCGCGCGTCCAGCCCGGACGCGAGGATCACCGCCTGTCGGATGCCGGCCGCGGTGGCTTCGGTGAAGAAGTCGTCGAAGAATCGCGTGCGCACCGCCATCGCGTCGGCGAAGCGGTGTGCGGCGTCGGCGGCCCCGCCGTCTTGCGAGTCGCCGTCTTCTGAGCCGCCTTCTGGGTCGTCGGTCAGGTCGGCGAAGTCGATCTCGCCGCTGGACAGTTTCGTGAGCGGTTCGATCCCTACGGCCGCCACCAGCGGGGCGGCAAACGGATCGCTGATCAAGGCGTCGCTCTGGCGGGTGGCCACTGCACGGGCCGCCGCGACCAGCGTGGCGGTGACGCCGACGCTGGACGCCAGATCCCAGGTGTCGTTGTCGGTGCGTGCCATCTGTGGGCCCCTTCGGCGAAGCATCTGACTCGAAGTGTTACTTAGCTGATGTAACTGTACGCCGACACGCATGGCTGCCTCGGGCCGCGCTGACCCCGGCGAACGGGAGGTGGCGCAGGCGTCAACTGCTACTCTCGTAGACTGTTTGTCGCCTGACATCCGCTGCTGCGGACCGGCACTAAATAGGACTAAACCATCGCTGGTCCAGCCAGCCCCATTGCATGCCGCAGATGATCCGGCTGCGCAGGAGGAAGAGTGCTCTCGGCTTTCATCTCGTCGTTGCGGACGGCTGACCTGCGAAGCAAGATTCTGTTCACGCTGGGCATGGTGATCATGTACCGCGTCGGGGCCACGCTGCCCTCGCCGGGCGTCAACTACGCGAACGTCGACAAGTGCATCTCGAACATCAGTGCCGACAATGCGCAGATCTACTCGCTGATCAACCTGTTCTCCGGCGGCGCACTGCTGCAGCTGTCCGTGTTCGCGGTCGGTGTCATGCCGTATATCACCGCGAGCATCATCGTCCAGCTGCTCACGGTGGTCATCCCGCGGTTCGAGCAGTTACGTAAAGAGGGTCAGGCCGGGCAGGCAAAGATGACCCAGTACACCCGTTACCTGGCGATTGCTCTGGCCATCCTGCAGGCCACCAGCATCGTCGCGCTGGCCAACAGCGGGAACCTGCTGGCGGGCTGTTCGCTCGACATCATCCAGGGCCAGAGCGAGGGCCTGAACATCTTCACGCTCGGGCTCATCGTGCTCGTGATGGCCGCAGGCGCCGCCCTGGTGATGTGGATGGGCGAGCTCGTCACCGAGCGCGGCATCGGCAACGGCATGTCGCTGCTGATCTTCGCCGGCATCGCCGCACGAATTCCCGCCGAGGGCAAGACCATCTACGACACCAGTGGCGTCGCGATATTCGCCGCGGTATGTGTGGCGGCTCTGCTGATCATCATCGGCGTGGTGTTCGTCGAGCAGGGCCAGCGCCGCATTCCGGTGCAATACGCCAAGCGGATGGTCGGCCGCAAAATGTATGGCGGCACGTCGACCTATCTGCCGCTGAAGGTCAACCAGGCCGGCGTCATCCCGGTCATCTTCGCCTCGTCGCTGATCTACATACCGCACCTGATCACGCAGTTGGTGCGCGGCGGAAAGCCCGGCGGCAACAGCTGGTGGGACAAGTTCGTCAGCAGCTACCTGACGGATCCCAGCAGCCTGGTGTACATCGGCATCTACTTCGCACTGATCATCTTCTTCACGTACTTCTACGTGTCGATCACGTTCAACCCGGACGAGCGGGCCGACGAGATGATGAAATTCGGCGGCTTCATTCCCGGCATCCGACCGGGCAAACCCACCGCCGACTATCTGCGTTATGTGCTGAGCAGGATCACGCTGCCGGGTTCGATCTACCTTGGCCTGATCGCTGTCCTGCCGAACCTCTTCCTCGAGCTCGGCGCGTCGGGCGGGGCGCAGAACCTGCCGTTCGGCGGTACAGCAGTTCTGATCATGATCGGCGTCGGGTTGGATACGGTCAAACAAATCGAAAGCCAGCTCATGCAGCGCAACTACGAAGGGTTCCTGAAGTGAGAGTCGTATTGCTCGGCCCGCCAGGCGCTGGAAAAGGAACGCAAGCCGAAAAACTCGCCGAGAAGCTGGGTATCCCGCAGATCTCCACCGGCGACCTGTTCCGCAGCAACATCGCCGACGGCACCGAGCTCGGCCTGGAGGCAAAGCGCTACCTCGACGCCGGCGATCTGGTGCCATCGGAGCTGACGAACGCGCTGGTGGACAAGCGACTCAACGAGCCCGACGCCGCGGGCGGTTTCATCCTCGACGGCTTTCCGCGTTCCGTCGCGCAGGCCGAGGCGCTGACCGGCATGCTCGAGGCCCGCGATCTCACCCTCGACGCCGTATTGGAGTTCCGGGTCTCCGAGGACGAGCTGCGCAAGCGGCTCAAGGAGCGCGGCCGTGCGGACGACACCGAAGAGGTCATCCACAACCGGATGAACGTCTACCGCGCCGAGACCGCACCTCTGCTCGAGTATTACGACGGCACCGTGAAGGCGGTCGACGCGGTGGGGTCCACCGACGAGGTATTCGCCCGGGCTTTGCGCGCGCTCGGCCGGTAGCGACGTGATCGCCCTGCCCGGGCTGCGTGGCCGCAAGGTGGTGCCGCAGCGCACCACCGGGGAACTCGACGCGATGGCGGTGGCGGGGTCCCTGGTCGCGGCCGCTCTTGGCGCGGTGGCAACAGCCGCGAAGGCCGGGGTGTCCACCAAAGAGCTCGACGAGATCGCCGAGTCGGTGATTCGCGACGGCCGCGGAACACCGTCGTTCCTCGGCTACCACGGCTATCCAGCGACCATCTGTTCGTCCGTCAATGACCGTGTGGTGCATGGCATCCCATCACCGACGGAGGTGCTGGTGCCCGGCGATCTGGTGTCCATCGACTGTGGCGCGATCGTCGACGGCTGGCACGGCGACTCCGCGGTCACCTTCGGCGTCGGGATGCTCATTGCGGTCGACGAGGCGCTGTCGGCGGCGACCAGGGAGTCCATGGAAGCGGGGATCGCCGCGATGGTGCCCGGCAACCGGCTCACCGATGTGTCCCACGCGATCGAGCAAGGCACGCGTGCTGCCGAGGTGCGCTACCACCGGGCATTCGGAATCGTCGAGGGCTACGGGGGGCATGGGATCGGCCGCGCGATGCACATGGATCCCTTCCTACCCAATGAGGGTCAGCCCGGGCGGGGGCCGCATCTGGAGGTGGGATCGGTATTGGCCATTGAACCGATGCTCACACTCGGCACGTCGAAGACCGTCATCCTGGACGACGAGTGGACCGTCGCCACCGCTGACGGCTCCCGGGCCGCGCACTGGGAGCACACCGTGGCGGTCACCGACGACGGCCCGAGGGTGCTGACGACCGGGCGGCACTGAACCGAAGCGGTGGGAGATTCGTGTCACCACCGAGAGGCCGGTGATGGAGTCCTGATGGAGATCTCGGAAACAGCGCTCATGCGGGTCTTGTTCGACGAGCATGCGGCGGCGCTGTGGCGTTACGCGATGCGGCTCACCGGAGACCGGGCCCGTGCGGAGGATGTCGTGCAGGAGACACTGCTGCGCGCCTGGCAGCACCCCGAAGCCGTCGACGACAGCGAACGCTCGGCGCGGGCGTGGCTGTTCACTGTCGCCCGCAACATGATCATCGACGAGAGGCGCAGCGCCCGCTGGCGCAACGAGATCGGCTCGGCGGACATGCCCGAGGGGACCGAGGACGCCCAGCGCAACGAGGTGGATTCAGCACTCGACCGGTTGCTGGTGGGAGACGCGATGGCCCAGCTGTCCGCCGACCACCGTGCGGTGATCCGCCGGTCCTACTATCTCGGGTGGTCCACCGCCCAGATCGCGGCGGATCTCGACATCGCCGAGGGCACGGTGAAGTCCAGGCTGCACTACGCGGTTCGGGCATTGCGACTGACACTGCAGGAGATGGGGGTGACGCGATGAGTAATCCGTCGAGCGCGAATCCCTTCGGCCGCGAAGCCCACGACTACTCGATGTGGGACGCCGCCTACGTGCTGGGCTCGCTGTCGTCGGCGGAGCGGCATGAGTTCGAATCGCACATGCGCACGTGCAAGGCGTGCCGGCAGGCGGTGGCCGAGATCAGCGGCATGCCCGCGTTGCTGTCGCGTGTCGACAGCAAGGAGATCGCGGCGATCGGCGACGGGCAGGCCGAGA
>JAVHWG010000204.1:0-2657 GCA_032159965.1 Mycobacterium sp. | reverse complement strand
CTCGAGGAGACCGCTCGCCTGGTCGAAAAGACCGGCCAGGAAATGCTGATTCAGAAGGGCGACGTCCGCGACAAGCCCGGACTTCAGGCGGCGTTCGACGCCGGCGTGCAACAGTTCGGCCATATCGACACGGTCATCGCCAACGCCGGTGTCATCTTGACCAACGCCGACGAGCGCGATGCCTCCGAAGCATTGCGCCTCGGCATCGACATCATGCAGATCGGCGTGTGGAACGCCTTCCAAATCGCGATCCCGCACTTGAAGGAGCAAGGCGGCGGGAACTTGATCGCGACGAGCTCCATGATTGCGCTGTTGGACATGACCGACGGCCGCGGGGGTTCGGACGCCTATCTCATGGCGAAGGTGGCGATCTTGGGCCTGGTGCGTGCTTACGCGAGCTTGCTTGCCCAGGACCGTATCCGGGTGAATGCAGTAATCCCTACCAACTGCGCCACCCCGATGATCACTGAGAACCCGGCCCTGTTCAAGGTGATCGAACAGATGCCGCACCTGGCCAATGCCATGCAAACGGCGCTGCCGGACCTGCCGCTGATCGAGCCCAAGGATGTCAGCAACGCCATCCTGTTCCTCATCTCCGATGCCGGACGGTCCTTCACCGGCAGTCAGCTCAAGGTCGACGCGGGCATGGACGTCCGGCGCTAGCGCGCAGGGCAACTCGTGGACTACCGAATCTCCGGTAAGCCGGCGCTAGTCGTCGGCGGCAGCAAGGGAATCGGGTTCGAAGTCGCCAAAATGCTTGCCGCCGAGGGCTGCCGGGTGGCGGTACTCGCGAGGACGAAAGCCGACGTCGATGCCGCGGCGGACGCGATCCGCTCTGACGGCGGTGACGCGATGGGCGTGTGCGCAGACATCAGCCAGCCGGACGCGCTCGAGAACGCACTTGCCGAGACGCGCGCGCGGATCGGACCGCCCTTGATCGTGATTGGTCAGGCGAAATATCAGCGGCCCGGCGACTTCGCCGACATCGACGATCTGGACACGTACCGCGAATCTTTCGAAGCGCACACGATGAGCCAGATCTTCCTGCTGCGGGGCGTGTTGCCCGCGATGCGGGAGGCGGGTTGGGGCCGTTTCGTCCACATCGGCTCGGCTACGGCCAAGGAGCCCGCCGGAGACATTCACCACGTGGTGGCTAACACCAGCAGACCTTCGACCATCGGACTCCTCAAAACGGTGTCCGACGAATACGCCCGCCACGGCATCACCGTGAATACCGTTGCGCCGGGCTGGATCGAGACGGCGAACTCCATCGCGTATCTCGAGAAGAATCTGGGCGCCGCCACCGAAGAGGAGCGGCGCAATTTCATGCTCGGCCAGGCGCGGGTTCCTGCGGCACGTATGGGCAAGCCCGATGAAATAGCCTCGCTCGTCGCGTATCTCTGTTCGGATCAGGGTGGGTACATCACGGGAAGCTGGATCGAGGTTGACGGCGGCCTGCACAGATCGGCTTTCTGAGGGTGGCCACGAGCACATTTCCTCAGCAGTGAATCACCTCCTTCTTGGAATTGTTTTGTGCCTTAACGTCGTTCGTGGGAAAACCCGGGAGGATATCTGCAATGTCACCATCACCGCGAAGCCCTGAGCTCGCCACCGTCGCCGTCGTATGTGTTGAGTGCCAGAACGGCGTTTTGGGACCCGAGTCGGTCTTGCCCGCGCTAGCGGCCGACTCCGCCGGTCTGGTCGCGGCCCTGCGCAGACTCCTCGATGCTGCCCGTGCTCGCGGAGTGCGGGTGGTGCACGCCACCTACGAGGGAGCGCTGGGCGGCGCCCATACGGGCACCGCCCGACTATGGCGTGCACTGGGACCGGCCACCGCGGGTTGGGCTCCAGGTAGCATCGAAACGCAGGTCGTGCCGGAACTTTCGGCGCCAACCGACCTGGTGCTGCCACGGCATCACGGACTGTTCCCCACCCTGGACTCCGAGCTGTTGCCCGTACTCAAGGGGCTCGGCGTGCACACGATCGTGCTCACCGGGGTGTCGCTGAATCTGGCTTTGCCGATAACAGCCGGGCACCTCACTCAGGCCGGATTCGAGCTCGTGGTTCCCCGTGACGCGGTGAGCGGCACACCGGCCGAATATGGAAATCAGGTCTTGGACAACACCATTGCCGTGCTTGGGCGGATCACCACCGTCGACGACGTTGTCGCCGGATGGGCGTGAGACCGCCGGTGCGGAGGCTGACAACGACCTGGCCTATGGCTGGCTCATAGCCCCGCCCGCATCCCGTGGGTCGTGCATGTAAGATCACATATCTTACTAAGTAAACGTTCTAGTCTCGAGGACATCTCGAAGATGAAGTGGGGATTACCCTGGCCCGGCCCAGAGCTGGCAGCCGAGGCGGAGGCCGCTGGCGCGACGGCTTTCTGCGCAGGCGAATTCGCTGACCTCAGCGCGTATGTCACCGCGACGGAGATGGCGCACGCCACGTCGACCGCAATGATCGGTCCGGGAATCGCATACGCATTCGCCCGGTCCCCGTTCGTGCACGCCGCGTCGATCCGACATCTCTCTAAGCATGCCAACGGCCGGGTGTTCCTCGGCCTGGGGGCCGGAACCTCGCGGATGAACCGGGACTGGTTCGGCGTGGACTCCGAACACCCCGCACCGCGGATGGCCGAACTGATCGACGTCATC
>JAVHWG010000549.1:0-2615 GCA_032159965.1 Mycobacterium sp. | reverse complement strand
CGCAGAACACCGGGACGACGCGCATGCCGACGCTGATGTCCTCCGGTTCGACGTCGACGAGTTCGGTGCTCACGCGCGGGCCGACATCCCACTCGACGACAGCGAGCAGTTGCGGCACCTTCTCGGCCCACGGCGGCCCGGTCGGACGACGCGCGACTGTATAGGTGTACAGCGAGCCTGCGCCGTCGATTTCACGCCACTGAAGGTCGTCGGCGAGAGTCCCGGGTGCCAGCGTCCGCGGATAGAAGACGTAGCGGCCCGCCGACGGCGAGTACTGGATGCGAATCCGATGCTCGCGCAGTCCATCCCAGAACGGCTGCGACACCGGCGTCGGCTCGGGCAAAGGCACGCTCATGTCAGTCGCCCACCAGGATCAGGGCGACCTGCTCGCTCATGATGCCGCCGTTGCCGGTGACGAACGCGACGTTGCAGTCTCCTACCTGCGCCTCACCGGACCTGCCCATCACCTGGCGGGCTCCGTCGACCACGTGGTGCATACCGCCGGCCATGCCCGCCTGCCCGAACGACAACTGCCCGCCTGCGGTGTTGACCGGGAAGTCGCCGCGGAACGTGACGTCGTGGTCGCGCAACCACTTCATGCCCTCGCCCTTGCCGCAGAATCCCGCGTCCTCCAGCGTCATCAGCACGGTGATCGTGTAGCAGTCGTAGATCGACGCCACGTCGACGTCGGAGCGCTGCAACCCGGCCATTGCGAATGCCCGCTGCGCGGCCCGCGCGATCGGTGTGCGGATCAGATCGTCAGCATAGGTCGGAGTCTTGAATCTGATGTGCTCGCCGAATCCCTTGAGCCACACGGGTCGATGACGGGTACGGCGCGCTATGTCGGCATTGGCGATCAACACGCCGGCACCTCCCTGCACCCGCATCACGGTTTCCAGCATGTGGATCGGGTCGGCGATCACGGGGCTGTTCAGCACGTCCTCGACGGTGATCGGCTTGCCGTGGAAGACGGCGCCGGGATGGGCGCACGCGTTGGCACGCTGCTGCACGGCGATCTGCGCCAATGCCTCGGCGTCGTAACCGAATTCGGCGGAGTACCGCTGCGCGATCTGCGCGTACGGGCCGTTCTGCCCTACATTGCCGTACGGGATCTCGAACTCAGCCTGGGGCGAGCCGTACTTGTTGCTAGAGGCTCCGTACCACCCGAGAGTTCGCGGCGGACGCTGTTCAGACCGCGGCAGTTCGGTCGACCCAGGCACCACCGCAAGCACGGCATCGCAGACTCCGAGCTCAACCGCCGCCGCCGCGCGCCACACCATGCCGGCGGCCGTCGCGCCGCCGAGGTCGACGCGGTCACCGAAATCCAGCGGGAGCCCGAGGTACTCAGACAGTGTCGCCGGTGCGAACATGTCCGACTCCGCAATCCCATGGCACGACAAGCCGTTCACCAGAGCGGGAGCCACGCCGGCATCCTCGATCACCGCCTTCGCGAGCAGCGCGTACTGGTCCAAGGTGAACGACGGCGGTCGGCTCTGCCTGCGCTCGGCGGGCAGCTCGGCGATCCCGACGATCGCGGCCTCGCCCCGTAGGCCGGTCACGTTGTCGCCCTGTGCGGCAACGCAACCGTCGCAGTACCCGGCATGAGGACGTCGTCGCCGCGCCTGCAGAAGATGTCCAGATCGATGAGACCAGCCGTCCGCTTGCCCGTGACGACGCCGCCGAATTCCAGCTGCTGGCCCGGATAGGCGATCGCGCGGTTCTGCACCGAGAACGCCACTAGCCGCCCGTCGCCGCCAATCCAGTCCGTCAGCGCCCGCGAAAGCAGCGCTGCTTGCAAGGGGCCCTGGACGAGCACATCGTCGTAACCCTCGACTCCTCGTGCCCACTCCTTGTCGTAGTGGATCCGATGGCCGTTGTAGGTCGCGGCACTGAAGAAGAACATCTGCGTTTCGTCCACCGTGACCCTCAGCACCGGAATCGCGTCGCCGGCGTCGACGTCCTCGTAATGCACCTGAGGGGTCATCACGGCCTGGCGATCATCGACATGGTGGCGTCCGCCAGAAGTTCGCCGTTCTGGTTCCGATATTCGCCGTGCCACGTCACCAACACGAATCTGCCTGATCTTCCTTCCTTTTCGAGGATCGATTCGACGGTGCGCACCATCTCGACCTCGTCGCGGTGATAGGCGGGCAGATGGAACGTCGTGCTCTCACCGCCGGCCATCCGCCGTTTCGCCCTGGGGAACGCCAGTCCTCCGGACGCCGCGCCTGACGACCCGTCGGGCCGCAAGTCGCCCAAGGCGCTCACGCCGAGCACGGCGTACTGCAGGAACAGCGGCGGACAGATCACGTCCCGATAGCCGTGAGCCCGGGCATACCCCGGATCGAACCACAGCGGATTGTGGTCGCCGACCGCCGACGCCCAACGCTGCCAGTCCCGCCGGTTCACCTCCCCAGTGGCCGTCGCGACGACCGTACCGACCGTCGCGGCCGATGCGGGATCGATGAGGCTGTCGGCCGTCATGATTGGCCTTTCCAGTTCATCTCGTCCTCAAGCCATTTCGCGGCGGTGTCGGCGCCCCCGCCCACTGTCGTCAGCACGCGGGCGCGCTCAGAGAACAGGTGCAGATCGGTGTCGACGACGTAGCCCATGCC
>JAVHWG010000517.1:0-28620 GCA_032159965.1 Mycobacterium sp. | reverse complement strand
GGGGGCACGGGAGATCGATATGGTCATCGATGTCGGGGCGGCGCTCTCCGGTGACTTCGCGGCCGTGCACGACGACGTTGCGGGGGTGCGACGCGCGGTCCCGAACGTCGTGCTGAAAGTAATCGTCGAGTCGGCGGCGTTGCTGAGCCTGGGCGATGAGAAGACGCTGCTCGACGCATGCAGATCCGCCGAGGACGCCGGTGCGGATTTCGTCAAGACCTCCACGGGATTTCACCCCAGCGGCGGCGCGTCGATCCGTGCGGTCGAGCTGATGGCGGCCGCAGTGGGAGATCGGATAGCAGTCAAGGCCAGCGGCGGCATCCGCACCGCCGAGGCTGCGTGCGCGATGGTCGATGCCGGCGCTACCCGCCTTGGCCTGTCGGCAACACGAGATGTGTTGAACTGCTTATAGATTCGCAAAGCAGGGGTCCTGGTTGTCCTTCGGCAGGTCGGCGCCCGAACTCGTGAAGCGGGCTTCCACACCGCTGTTGGTCACCTGAACGGAATCGGGCTTGACGTTGAGCGGATAGCTGTTCGCCAGCTGGTCGGTCAGTTCGTTGAGCATGCCTTGTACCGTCTCGGACGGTATCGAAAAGCCAAGCGCATCAATGCTTTGCACCTGCAGCGTCAGCTTCTTGGCATTCGTGGCCGAATCGACGGCGACCTGTGGCTTGGTGACGACGTTTCCTGCTGCGCCGGTGAGCACGATGGTGCCGTCAGTCGCATTGGTCTTGACATCGGAGACGAAGCTACCGACCAGTGGTGCCTTCTGAATCGTCTTCTTGATCCCTTCGGCGGGCCAGGTCACCGTCGCGTCCAGCGGCCCGATCCTGCCCGCGCCATTCGTCCCACCGTCGAGGCGCACGTCGCCTATCGAAAGATCGATCTTCATTTCCTCCGCGCCGCGAATGTTGCCCTCGGTGACGATGCGGATGTCCCGATAATCACCTGTCATATGCTGCCAGAGAAACGGCGGCAGTACCGCGAAAGATATGTCAGGCGAGCCGTTTTCGTCCTTGGTCACACAGTTGATGGCGGCCGCCACCTTTGTGTCGGCTCGATTGCGGGCAAAGATCTCGGTGATCGCCAACCCCGCTGCGACGAGGGCCACCACGATGACGACGATGAGCGTCAGAGACAGCGGGTCGCGCCAGATGGGTCGCTTGACTTTCGGTTTCTCGGCGACCTGCCCGGGAGGCCCCTGCGGCCCGGGCGGCGGACCGAAATTCGGCGGCATGCCGCTGGTCGGAATCTGCTGCGTCGTCTGCTCGCCGGGAACCGACCTGGGAATGTGCTGCGTCGGCTGGTCCATCGGACTGCCGGGCCGCGGTATGCGCTGCGTGGATCCCTCCCGGCCGGGGAGCGGCGGCGGTCCTGATTGCGGGGGGCCTGGTGGCGGTGAAGGCGGACCTGGCGGCGGCTGCATGGGCGGCCGGCCCGGTTGTCCGGGCCGCGCCCAGGGGTCGTTGTCCTGCGGCCCGCGCGGAGTCGTCATCCGCGCGATTCTGCCTTATCACTATGAGTAAACGATGAGCGGTTGTGCAGCACAGCCAACGTGTCACGGGCGGCGGTGACAGCGTCCAGGTCTACATCCGCGACCACGAGTTGGGGGTCGGCGCCTGCGCTTGCGACCACCTCGCCAAGCGGTGAGGCGATCAGGCTGCCTCCGACGCCCAGCGGTGCGCCCGAGGCGGCTGCCAGCTCGTCACCGGGGTACGCCTGGCCGGAGGCGACGACGAAGCTGGTGCAGTCGAGCGCCCGCGCGCGGGTCAGCACAGTCCACTGGTCGAGCTTTCCGGGTCCCGAGCCCCACGACGCGCTGACCGTCATCACCTGTGCCCCGCGGTCCGCGAGCGCGGTGTACAACGCGGGAAAGCGCACGTCATAACAGGTGGTCAGGCCGACGACCACGCCGTCCACCTCGATGACTACGGGTTCGTGGCCCGGCGCCACGGTGCGCGACTCGGTGAACCCGAACGCGTCGTACAGATGGATTTTGTCGTAGTGGGTGTCCACCCCGGGTCCGGTCGCGATCAACGTGTTGGTCACCCGCCCGTCGGCACTGGGTACGAACATCCCCGCCACGACGACCACGCCGGCCTCAGCGGCGATGGAGCGCACCCCGGACGCCCACGGCCCGTTCAGCGGCTCGGCCACGGGGGCGAGCGGCACACCGAACCGGCACATGGTGGCCTCCGGGAACACCACCAGCGAGGCGCCGGCGTCGGCGGCTTGCTCAGTGTCGTGCGCCACCAGCTGCAGGTTCGCCTGGGGGTCGGTGCCGGACCGAATCTGGGCGACCGCGATGCGCATGCGGGCAGCCTAGTGGTGCTCGGCGATCCACTCCGTGGTGAACCGTTGCTCTGCGGCGATCAGGGCGTTCAGGTGGCTGCCGATGAAATCCTCGAGCTTGCGGCCCACCAGGGGGATCTCGACATCCACCGCCACCGTGAACCGCAGTCGAGACCCCGCGTCCGTCGGCGCGAGTTCGGCCTCGCCGAAAAGCGACACGGGCGCGCGGCGCACCTCGCCGGTGACGTCGCCGCGCGCGACGCCGCCGCTGACCGGCGCCCACTTCTCGCGTCGCACGATCTCCAGATCGCCACGGTGGAACTGCCGGACCATCCCCGGCAGGCGATCGGTGCGCACCCGCTGCGTCGTCACCACCGTGACGTTTCCGTCGCTGCCCACGGTCATCGAGTCCAGGGATGCGCTGTCGACGCCCGAGGCCGCCAGGCGCGCCTGCCAATACGCGCTGTCGGCGAACGCCGAATGGACTTGTTCGACGGCGCCGGGATAGTCGGCCGACAAGTCGAATGAATGCGGCATAGCAGGCCAGGCTACCGTTACCGGCCGTGGCCCCTATGGGATTCGGCGGCGCGAGCGTGGCGTACGACGTGTCGCTGGCGCCACTGACCACCCTGCGCGTCGGTCCGGTGGCCCGCCGTGTGATCACCTGCGACACAACGGATCAGGTGGTGGCGGCGGTGCGCGCGGTCGACGCCGACCCTGGACCCGCGCTGGTGCTCGCCGGCGGCTCGAACGTGGTGATCGACGACGGGATCCGCGATCTGACCGTTGTGCGGGTGGCGACCGCAGGGGTCGTCGTCGACGGCCAGATGCTGCGCGTGCAGGCCGGTGCGAACTGGGACGACGTCGTGGTGGAGTCGCTGCGCCAGGGACTGGGCGGGTTGGAATGCCTGTCGGGTATTCCCGGGTCCGCGGGCGCGACCCCGGTGCAGAACGTCGGCGCGTACGGCGTCGAGGTGGCAGACCTCATCACGCGGGTGCGCCTGCTGGATCGGCGCAGCGGTGACGATCGCTGGGTGGGGCCGGATGCGCTGGGATTCGGCTATCGGCACAGTGTGCTGAAGAACACAGGATCCGCCGTCGTGCTGGAGGTCGAGTTCCGGCTCGACGCGTCCGGGCGCAGCGCCCCGTTGCGCTACCGCGAGGTGACCGACGCGCTCGGCGCGGGGCAGGACGACCAGGCCGACCCGGCTCGTGTGCGCGAGGCGGTGCTGGCGTTGCGCAGGCGCAAGGGCATGGTGCTGGACGCCGTCGACAATGACACGTGGAGCGTCGGGTCGTTCTTCACCAACCCGGTGGTATCACACGCGGATTACGAACGGCTGCAAGGTAATTATGACGGACGGATGCCTAACTACCCGGCCGCCGACGGGGCCAAGCTCGCTGCGGCCTGGCTGGTCGAGCAGGCGGGATTCGGCAGAGGTTTCCCCGGCCCCGGCGCCCCAGCGCGGTTGTCGACAAAGCACGCGCTCGCGATCACCAACCGCGGTGCCGCGACCGCCTCAGACGTCGTCTCGCTGGCTCGCACGGTGCGTGACGGTGTGCAAGAAGCGTTCGGCATCACGCTTGTTCCGGAGCCGGTGTTGATCGGCGTTGCGATTTAGCGCGTCGGCCGCCCCGCCCGTACCCTGGGTTCACGTGAGACCCGCCAATGGCATGCCGCGATTGACCCGTCGCCGAGCGCTGTCTGCGCTCGCGGTCGGCGTCGTCGCACCCGGCGCGCTGGCGGCGTGCGTGACCAAAACCGGCGAGCAGAGCACCGCATCTCAACCGCCGCCGAAAGCCACCGTGACGCTTCGCCCTGGTGACGCCGCAACCGACGTGGTTCCGACGTCGCCGATCGGCGCGGAGGTGCGCAACGGCTGGTTCCAGCGTCTGTCGCTGACGAACGACGCCGGCAAAGTCGTGGCCGGCTCCCTCAGCCAGGACCGCACCACGTTCACGGTCACCGAGCCCCTGGGCTACCACGCCACCTATACGTGGAACGGTTCAGCGGTCGGCCGCGACGGGGTCGCTGTTCCGGTGCGTGGCGGGTTCACGACGGTCAAGCCGAGTAAGACCGTCAACGGACAGTTCCAGCTCGCCGACGGGCAGACCGTCGGCATCGCGGCGCCGATCATCTTGCAGTTCGACGCGTCGATCGAGGACAAGGCCGCGGTGGAGCGCGCGCTGAACGTCATCACCGAACCGCCCACCGAGGGCACCTGGGCGTGGCTGCCCGACGAGGCGGGCGGCGCGCGGGCCCACTGGCGGACCAAGGAGTACTACCAGCCGGGAACGACCGTGCGAGTCGAGGCGAAGCTCTACGGCGTGGACTTCGGTGACGACGCCTACGGTGCCGACGACCTGTCATTGAACTTCACGATCGGTCGCCGCCAGGTCGTGAAGGCAGACGCGACGTCGCACCGCATCCAAGTGCTGACGGACGAGGGCGTCATCATGGACTTCCCCTGCAGCTACGGCGAAGCCGACCTGCCACGCAACATCACCCGCAGCGGCACTCACGTGGTCACTGAGAAGTACCAGGACTTCTACATGAGCAACCCCGCCGCCGGCTACGCCAACGTCCACGAGCGGTTCGCCGTGCGAATCTCCAACAACGGCGAGTTCATCCACTGCAACCCCAACAGCATTGGCGCTCAGGGCAATACAAACGTCACCAACGGTTGCATCAACCTCAACCTGGAAAACGCCACGGAATACTTCAACAGCGCGATCTACGGCGACCCGGTCGAGGTGACCGGCACGTCGGTCCAGCTGTCATACGCCGACGGCGACCTCTGGGACTGGGCGGTGGACTGGGATACCTGGCGCGGCATGTCGGCGATCAAGCCGGCCAACGTTGCGGCACCCACGGGCATTCCGAGCACTGCGCCGGTGACACCCTCGGGTGCGCCGCAGCCCGTCAGCGGGCGTCCCGGCGGCTGAACCGCGACGCAGTTGCCTGATCGCGCGGCCGGATGACGATCAGATCCAGGTTCACGTGGGACGGGCGGGTCGCCACGAACCCGATCACCTCGGCGACGTCCTCAGCCGCCAGCGGCGTGATACCTGCGTACACCGCGTCGGCTTTGTCCGTGTCGCCCTCGAATCGCACCAGCGAGAACTCCGTCTCGACTGCGCCGGGCGCGATCTCGGTCAGGCGCACCGGCGCTCCCAGCAACTCTCCGCGCAGCGTGCGGTGCAACGCGCCCTGGGCGTGCTTGGCGGCGGTGTAGCCGGCGCCGTTGTCGTAGGTCTCCAGCGCTGCCACCGAGGTGACGGTGACGATCAACCCATCGTCGGAGGCGATCAGCTTGGGCAGCAGGGCACGCGTCACCCGCAGTGTGCCCATCACGTTCGTCTCCCACATCCAGCGCCAGTGCTCGAGATCGGCGTCGGCCACCGGCGCCAGCCCCTTCGCGCCGCCGGCGTTGTTGACCAGCACGTCGACCCGGTCCAACTCGGCTGCCAGCGCCTGCACCGCGTCGTCGTCGGTGACGTCGGCCACTATCGCGGTGCCCCCGATCTCGTCGGCCAGCGCCTGTATGCGATCCGCGCGACGGGCCACGGCGATGACGTGAAAGCCTTGTCGGGCAAGTGTTTTGGCAGTGGCTTCGCCGATACCGGAGCTGGCGCCGGTGATCACGGCGACGCGGCGGTGCGCTGTGCTCATGTCCCCAACTTATCCGCCAGACCCAGCGTTGCGAGCCGCTCGGCGCGCCGGCCCTGAGGAAGCCGTGCTAAATTTCTGCCGTGTTCTTCGAGGTGTGCGGCTGGTTCCCCGCGGGCGATCTGTGTTGTCGCCCCTGCATTCGCCGCGCCTGACTGACGACTCGGTGCGGCCCCAGGTCCGCTAAACCGACTCCGAAGGACACCAGACATGCGATCCACCACTCTTCTGAACCGCCAGCACATCGTCGCGCCCGTGCTCGGCCTGCCCGACGGAGCGGCCGCCACGGTGTTCGGCGCCGCACGGATGCGCGGGCCGATCGCCCGCGACACCATCGCCCAGGTCACCCCGCTGTCGATCGCCACGGTCAACCGGCAGGTCACGTCGCTGCTGGACGCCGGATTGCTGCGGGAAAGGCCTGACCTGGCCGCCACCGGCGCGATCGGCAGGCCCCGGGTGCCGGTAGAGGTCAACCACGAGCCGTACCTGACGATCGGCCTGCACATCGGGGCGCGCACCACCAGCATCGTCGCCGCCGACCTGTTCGGCCGCACCCTTGACGTCGTCGAGACACCGACCCCGCAGACGGGGCAGGACGCTGCTCTGGCGGCCCTCGCGGGCAGTGCACGGCGTTATCTGAGCCGCTGGCACCGCCGCCGCGCGCTGTGGGTGGGAGTGGCCATCGGCGGTGTCGTCGACAGCGCCACCGGAACCGTCGACCACCCCCGGCTGGGTTGGACAAACGCACCCGTCGGCGCGGTCCTGGCCGAGACGCTGGGTCTGCCCGCGTCGGTGGCCGCCCACGTCGACGCAATGGCAGGCGCCGAATTGCTGCTCGGCATGCGGCGGTTCGCCGCGCGCTCGTCCACCAGCCTCTACATCTACGCCAGGGAGACGGTCGGATACGCCCTGGCGATCGACGGTCGCGTACACAGCCCGTCCAGCGGGCCCGGCACCATCGCCGCGTTGCCCGTGCATTCCGAGCTGCTGGGAGGGTCGGGACGGTTGGAGTCCACCGTCAGTGACGAGGCCGTGATGGCCGCCGCGCGGCGGCTGCGGATCGTGCCGAAGGAGTCATCGACGACCACCGCGGTGTTGCGCGCGGCACGGCAAGGCAGCGTGCCCGCTCAAGAGTTGCTCGCCGAGCGTGCCCGGGTGCTCGGATCAGCGGTCGCGCTGCTGCGCGACATGCTCAACCCCGACGACCTGGTGGTCGGTGGCCAGGCGTTCACCGACTATCCCGAGGGAACGGCCGAGATCGAGGCCGCATACGCAGAGACCGCGACGTTGCCGCCGCGCGACATCCGGGTCACCGCATTCGGAAGCCGCGTGCAGGAAGCCGGGGCCGGCGTGGTGTCGCTGGGTGCCTTGTTCGCCGACCCGATCGGGGCGATGCGCAGGGCGTCCCGGCGAACGGGCGTGCCTGCCTGAGGGGTGTCGCCGGAATAAGTCCGCCTCCGTTTCAGGTAGACATGGCATGTGAGCCCTGATCTTCCCGGTCGTGTCGCGGTGTTGTCCGTGCACACGTCGCCGCTGGCCCAGCCGGGCACCGGCGATGCCGGGGGCATGAACGTCTACGTGCTGCAGACCGCGTTGGGGATGGCAGCCCGGGGTGTGGAGGTGGAGATCTTCACCCGCGCGACGGCGTCGAGCGATCCGCCCAGCGTGCGGGTGGCGCCGGGCGTGCTGGTGCGCAACGTGGCCGCCGGCCCCTTCGAGGGCCTGGACAAGCATGACCTTCCGACCCAGTTGTGTGCTTTCACCGCGGGTGTACTGCGCGCAGAAGCCACCCACGAGCCCGGCTATTACGACGTCGTGCATTCGCACTACTGGCTCTCCGGGCAGGTCGGGTGGCTGGCCCGAGACCGCTGGGCGGTCCCGCTGGTGCACACCGCACACACGTTGGCGGCGGTCAAGAACGCCGCCCTCGCCGAGGGGGATTCACCGGAGCCCCCGATGCGTGCAATCGGCGAGCAACAAGTGATCGACGAGGCCGATCGACTGATCGTCAACACTGAAGACGAAGCGCAGCAACTCATTTCACTGCACCATGCCGAACCCGCACGCATCGACGTCGTGCATCCGGGCGTCGATCTGCAGGTATTCACGCCCGGTGACAAGGGCGAGGCGCGCCGGGCGCTGGGGCTGGACCCGGACGAACACGTGGTGGCGTTCGTCGGCCGGATCCAGCCGCTGAAGGCTCCGGACATCCTGTTGCGGGCAGCCGCCAGGCTCGGTCAGCGGTATCCGCGGTTGCGTGTGCTTGTGGCGGGCGGACCGTCAGGAACAGGACTTCAAGCGCCGGACACTCTCATTCGCCTGGCGGCCGAGCTGGGAATCAGCGCGCAGGTGACGTTTCTGCCGCCGCAATCGCGTGCGGAGATCGCCACGGTGTACCGGGCCGCGGATCTTGTCGCCGTGCCCAGCTACTCGGAGTCGTTCGGGCTTGTCGCGATCGAGGCGCAGGCGTGTGGTACGCCGGTGGTCGCGGCGGCGGTCGGCGGGCTGCCGGTCGCGGTGCACGACGGGGTCAGCGGCGCATTGGTGGCAAGTCACGAGGTCGATGACTGGGCGCAGACGATCGCGGCGACGCTGGACAAGACCGGGCCTGCGATGAGCCGTGCCGCGGTCGCTCACGCGGCGAGGTTCTCCTGGGGGCGGACGGTCGATGACCTGCTGGTGTCGTACGGGCGGGCGATGGCCGACTACAGCGCAGTTCACCAGCGCGGCCCGATTCTGTCGCGGGCACGGCGCAGCGGGCGTAGGTGGACGGCGCGGCGGGGGGTGCGGGCCTGATGGCACCCGATGAGCCGCTTGCGCGAAGGGAAACGAACGATGAGCCGCTTGCGCGAAGAGAAAAGCAAGGCGTCCAGCAGGTCATCGAGGGCGCGCTCGACGAGCGGTCGCTGGTGTACTCGCACCACGAAGGCGCCCACGGCGGTCCGGCGGGGATCGTCGTCGAACTGCCCGGTGAACGCAAGCTCAAGACCAACACCATCCTCACGGTCGGCGAGCATTCGGTGCGGGTCGAGGCGTTCGTGTGCCGTCAGCCCGACGAGAACCACGAAAACGTGTACCGCTTCCTGCTCAAGCGCAACCGCCGGCTGTACGGCGTCTCCTACACGCTGGACAACATCGGCGACATCTATCTCGTCGGCCGGATGGCGTTGCTGTCGGTCACTGCCGACGAGATCGACCGGGTGCTCGGCCAAGTCCTCGAGGCCGTCGACAACGACTTCAACACCCTGCTGGAATTGGGCTTTCCCACCTCGATCCGCAAGGAATGGGATTGGCGGGTATCGCGCGGCGAGTCGCTGAAGAACCTGCAGGCGTTCGCGCATCTGATCGAAGAGCGCGACGCACAGGACGAGCGTTCCGAGGCGTGAGAGACTCTCTCGCATGGGAGATGTCGGCACGCTCGTGCTGCTGCGGCATGGTGAAAGCGAATGGAACGCGCTGAATTTGTTCACCGGCTGGGTGGATGTGGGGCTGACCGAGAAAGGCCGGGCCGAGGCGGTGCGCGGCGGTGAGCTGATCGCCGAGCACGACCTTCTCCCCGACGTGCTGTACACCTCGCTGCTCCGCCGGGCCATCACCACCGCGCAGCTCGCGCTCGAGGCCGCCGACCGGCTGTGGCTGCCCGTCAAGCGCAGCTGGCGCCTCAATGAGCGCCACTACGGAGCGCTGCAGGGGCTGGACAAAGCCGAAACCAAGAAGAAGTACGGCGAAGAGCAGTTCATGAAGTGGCGGCGCAGCTATGACACGCCGCCGCCGCCGATCGAGCGCGGCAGCGAGTTCAGCCAGGACGCCGATCCGCGGTACGTCAATATCGGCGGGGGACCGCTCACCGAGTGCCTCGCCGACGTGGTGGCTCGCTTCCTGCCGTACTACACCGACGTCATCGTGCCGGATCTGCGCGTCGGCAAGACGGTGCTGATCGCCGCTCACGGCAACTCGCTGCGGGCGCTGGTCAAGTACCTCGACGGCATGTCTGACGACGACGTCGTCGGGCTGAACATCCCGACCGGAATCCCGTTGCGTTACGACCTCGACAAGGACCTGCGGCCCGTCGTTGCGGGCGGTGAATACCTTGATCCCGACGCCGCCGCCGCAGGTGCGGCCGCTGTCGCCGGCCAGGGTGCCTCGGCAAACGTTGGGTAAACGCACGCCGAACACCTTTGCCGCGATCTGTGACATGACCCGAAATGGCCGCACGCTGCTGGGGTGACGTTCACCGAATGCGTACGCTTTTCGCGTGACGGTTACGTCTGCGGTCATCGCGGCCGCAGTAGCGGCCACGCTGGCGCTCGGCATCGGGTTCGCGATCGGCGCCCGTGTGGCGCGCCTGTTGGCCGAACGACAGCAGCGTGTTGCCGCCGAACAGTCCGGTCTGACGGTCTCACAGATGCTGAAGGGCATCATCGCGCTGGCGCCTACCGGCGTCGCGGTCGTCGACAACCACCGCGACGTCGTCTTCATGAACACCAGGGCGCGGGAGTTGGGCCTCGTGCGTGACCGGTTGCTCGACGACCGGGCCTGGGCAGCCGCGCGGCGCACGCTGGCCAGCGGCGAGGACGTCGACATCGACTTGTCGCCGGGCTCGTCGGTTTCCGGCCGGTCCGGGCTCTCGGTCCGAGGATGGGCCCGCCAGCTCACCGAGGAGGACCGCCGGTTCGCCGTGATCTACGTCTTCGACGATTCCGAGGTGGCGCGCATGGAGGCCACCCGGCGCGACTTCGTCGCCAACGTGAGTCACGAACTCAAGACGCCGGTCGGGGCGATGGGGTTGCTGGCCGAGGCGCTGCTGGAATCGACCGACGATCCCGAGACCGTCCGGCGGTTCGGCACCAAGATGCATCTGGAGTCTCAGCGACTGGCCAACATGGTCAGCGAGCTGATCGAACTGTCGCGACTGCAAGGGGCCGAGCGGCTGCCCGAACTCGAGGCAGTGGATGTCGACACCGTTGTGGGAGAGGCGCTTTCGCGTTCCAAGGTCGCTGCGGACAACGCCGACATCGCGGTCACCGCCGACCGGCCGAGTGGGTACAAGGTGCTCGGCGACCAGACGCTGTTGGTGACCGCGCTGGCCAACCTGGTGTCGAACGCGATCTCCTACTCAGCACCGGGCTCGCCGGTGTCCATCAGCCGCCGGCGGCGCGGCGGGAACGTCGAAATCGCCGTGACCGACCGGGGTATCGGTATCGCCCGCGAGCATCAGGAGCGGGTGTTCGAGCGATTCTTCAGGGTCGACAAAGCGCGGTCACGCGCGACCGGCGGCACGGGGTTGGGCCTGGCGATCGTCAAACACATTGCCGCCAACCACAACGGGACCATCAGGCTGTGGAGTCAGCCGGGAACGGGGTCGACGTTCACCTTGTCGATCCCGGCATACGAAGAAGTTGGAGAGGATGAATGACTTTGACCAGTGTGCTGATTGTGGAGGACGAGGAGTCGCTGGCCGACCCTTTGGCGTTCCTTCTGCGCAAGGAGGGATTTGAGGCGACGGTCGTCGCGGACGGGCCGACCGCGCTGGCCGAATTCGACCGTGCCGGAGCGGACATCGTGCTGCTCGACTTGATGCTGCCCGGGATGAGCGGCACCGACGTGTGTAAGCAGCTGCGGGCGAAGTCGAGCGTGCCGGTGATCATGGTGACCGCGCGCGACAGTGAGATCGACAAGGTCGTCGGGCTGGAACTCGGTGCCGACGACTACGTCACCAAGCCCTATTCGGCCCGCGAGTTGATCGCGCGGATCCGGGCGGTGCTGCGCCGCGGTGCGGACACCGACGACTTGGCCGCCGGCGACGGCGTGCTGGAGTCGGGACCGGTGCGCATGGACGTCGAGCGTCACGTGGTTTCGGTGAACGGTGAGCAGATCACGTTGCCGCTCAAGGAGTTCGACCTTCTCGAGTACCTGATGCGCAACAGCGGCCGGGTGCTCACCCGTGGCCAGCTGATCGACCGTGTCTGGGGCGCGGACTATGTGGGCGACACCAAGACCCTTGATGTGCACGTGAAGCGGCTGCGCAGCAAGATCGAGGCGGACCCCGGCAATCCGGTGCACCTGGTCACCGTGCGCGGGCTGGGTTACAAACTCGAGGGCTGAAGCCACTGCGGGTCGATCACCCTGATCCGAGCAGATGCGTGAGTCGCGCGATCCGTGGCGCTTGCGGGGTCTGTGCGCCCTCGCCGTGCGGGAGTGCGGGTCGACTGCGCGGAAGGACGAACGCGAACGGTCGGGGGAAACCGACCGCGGCAGGGTCGAGTGCCGAGCGACGGATTGCGCCAAACGGTACCGACCGCACTTCGCCCGACGACGGCTCGTAACAACGGAACTCGTCACCGAGGACCTCGATGAGAAGAATCCAATGCCGCGGGATGAAATTGCCGATCAGCATTCCGACGGGGTGGCCCGCGCCCACCGAGATGATGACGTCCACCAGGTCGTCGCGCCGGCCCCGGAACACCCGCCAGCGGTACGGCGCGAACGCCGAGAACGCGTGGGCTATGCCCGCAGGAGTCGTACCTAAGAACGTCGGCCAAACGCGGTTGGCGGTCCTATGGACCCGGTCCTGCTCGTCGGCGAACCAACTGCCGCTGGTCAACTCGGTCCCGTAGTGCGGGTCGAGGATCGAGCCGGCCACCACCGCGACCGCGGGACCGCAGGCGGTCCTGTCCCGCTGACGCAGGCGGATCACCCCGTGATGCCGCCCATGATCTCGGCGACGTCGAAGGTCGCCACACCGGCGTCGATCACCGGGTCGCGTTCTCCGAGCTCGATCACCTCAGCCTGGCTGCCTGCGCGCACGACGCCCAGCCCCCACACCCCTTCGGGGTCGGCGACCGGACCGTAGACCACCACGCGCCCCTCGTCCAACAGCTCCCGCCAGTAGGCGGCGTGACGCGTCATCGCGTGCTGCTCGTCGGGCGTCATCGTCTGCGCGAAATCGGCCCGCGGTGGGAGCAGGCGGAACAGGAAGAGCTTGCCTCCCATTACTTTTCCTCGGCGGCCCGCGTCGCCGGATGCACCGCGATGAGACCTAGGCCCTTGCGGCGCTTGCACATTGCGGCCAACTCGAAATACGCCTTTTCGCCCAGCAGCTCGGTCAGCTCGGCGGCCAGCGACTGCCACACCTGCTTGGCGCCGATGTGGGCGGCCGGGTCGCCGGTGCAGTACCAATGCAGGTCGGCACCGCCCTCACCCCATCCGCGGCGGTCGTACTCGGTGAGCGTCGTCTTGAGAATCTCGGAACCGTCGGGTCGTTTCACCCACTCCTGGCTGCGGCGAATCGGCAACTGCCAGCAGACTTCCGGTTTCATGGTCAGCGGCTCCACCCCGAGCTTGAGCGCCTTGCTGTGCAGCGCGCAGCCGATGCCGCCCTTGAACCCCGGACGGTTGAGAAAGATGCATGCGCCTTTGACTTTGCGTGTGCGCCAAGACATTTCGCCGTCATATTCGTCGCGCTCCAGGTACCCCTTGCGGCTCATTCCCTTGTCGCGGAGTTCCCAGTCGTCGTCGGTGAGCTTCTTGACTGCGTCGTCGAGCTGCGCGCGGTCGTCGGCATCGGTCAGAAACGCCCCGTGCGAACAGCAACCATCGTCGGGCCGCCCCTCCACGGTCCCCTGGCAGGCGGGAGTGCCGAACACACACGTCCAGTTCGACAGCAGCCACGTCAAATCCGCGGCGATCAAGTGTTCCGGGTTGTCCGGGTCGTAGAACTCCACCCATTCTCGGGCAAAATCCAGCTCGACCTCTCCGGGGTGCGTTTCGCTGGGGCGAGAACCGCTGCGGGTGTTGCTCACAGATGTAAACGGTAGACCGGATAGGTTGACTAACGTGCGATTGGGCGTGTTGGACGTCGGTAGCAACACCGTCCACCTCTTGGTGGTCGATGCGCGGCGCGGCGGGCACCCGACGCCGATGAGCTCCACGAAGGCTTCGCTGCGACTGGCCGAATCGATCGACGACTCCGGCAAGCTCACCCGTAAGGGTGCGGACAAGCTGATTACGACGATCGACGAATTCGCCAAGATCGCTGCGAGCTCCGGTTGCGCCGAATTGATGGCCTTCGCGACCTCCGCGGTTCGCGACGCCAAGAACTCCGAGGACGTGTTGGCCCGGGTGGTGGCCGACACCGGGGTGCAG
Organism: Mycobacterium sp.; assembly: GCA_032159965.1. Taxonomy (GTDB): domain Bacteria; phylum Actinomycetota; class Actinomycetes; order Mycobacteriales; family Mycobacteriaceae; genus Mycobacterium. The sequence goes on along the minus strand of JAVHWG010000517.1, from coordinate 14,513 downwards.
CTGCAGGTGCTCAGCGGTGTCGACGAGGCGCGGCTGACATTCCTCGCCGTTCGCCGCTGGTACGGGTGGAGCGCCGGCCGGATCATCAACATCGACATCGGCGGCGGTTCACTGGAGCTCTCCAGCGGGGTCGACGAGGATCCTGACGTGGCGATGTCGCTGCCGTTCGGCGCCGGCCGGCTGACCCGCGAGTGGCTACCCGACGATCCACCCGGACGGCGGCGAGTCGCTATGCTGCGCGACTGGTTGGATACTGAGCTGGCTGATGCAGCGCGGCCGCTGCTTGGGCCGGGTGCGCCTGATCTGGCGGTAGCGTCGTCGAAGACGGTGCGGTCGTTGGCGCGGCTCACCGGCGCGGCGCCGTCGGGGGCGGGACCGCGGGTGAAGAGGACACTGACAGCAACCGGGCTGCGGCAGTTGATCGCGTTCATTACGCGGATGACCGCTGCGGACCGCGCAGAATTGGAAGGAGTAAGCACCGAGCGGGCGCCACAGATCGTGGCGGGAGCTTTGGTGGCGGAGGCGAGCATGAAGGCCCTGGAGATAGAAACTCTCGACATTTGTCCGTGGGCGTTGCGTGAGGGCCTCATTCTGCGGAAACTCGACAGCGAGGCAGATGGAACGGCCTTGGTGAAGACGCCAGTGGAGATTTCGGTGCAGGATGGCCAACGCGTGAGCACAAAACGGCGTGCAGGCAACTCGCGATGACCGGACCGCAGGATAACCAGGACACCCGGCCGATCTCGGTCGCGGAGCTGCTGGCCCGGAACGGGACCATCGGCGCGCCGCCGGTGGGTGGACGCCGCCGCCTGCGCCGCGGCAACACGGATGCCGTCACGGTCGCCGAGTTGACCGGTGAGATTCCCATCGTTCACGACGGGCAGCTCAGCACTCCGGCCGCGAACGGCGCGGTCGAGGTCGACGACGCGCCGGCTGACCCGGCCGCAGACGAGGGCGCGGATCGGCCCGAATCGGCCGACGAGCTGATCGACGACGCCGCCGATGAGGCTGAGGCGCTGGAAGAAGACCATTCCGCCGACTACAACGGAGGGATCGACGGCGGGATCGACGGCGCGCCCGCCGAGGACGCGCGACTGCGGCTGGACGACGGCAAGTTCGTGTCGGCTGAAGAGATGGCACCTGACCCCATCGACATCGACGACGAGCTGCCGGGACCGGCCGGCGACGCGGCGCAACCTGGAGCCGATCCCGAGGCTGATGAGGTGCCGTCGTACCTGAATGCCTCGCCCGAACCGTTGTTCGGCGGGCGCAGCCCGCAGCACGACCTGGTCTACGACGGTGATACCGAGGCGGTCAGCACCGTGCGCAGCGCGCCGACGACCACCGCCGACGACGTCGAGGACGCCGAGCCGCCCAGCCCCGCGCAGAAGATCCTCGGCGGCACGCTGGTCGTGGTTCAGTCCATCCTCGCTGTCGCGTTCGGGGCCGGGCTGTTCATCGCGTTCGACCAGCTCTGGAAGTGGAACAACATCGTTGCACTCGTGCTCTCGGTGCTGGTCATCCTCGGTTTGGTCGCCGCGGTATGGGTGGTCCGCAAGACCGAGGACATCGCGAGCACGTTGATCGCGGTGGCCGTCGGAGCGCTGGTCACCATGGGGCCGCTGGTCCTGCACACGAACTGACGAGTCTCGAAAGACCCAGCGAAAGACACTGTGCGCCCAGCCATCAAGGTCGGTCTCTCCACGGCCTCGGTTTATCCGTTGAGGACCGAGGCGGCCTTCGAGTACGCCGCACGCCTCGGCTACGACGGGATCGAGTTGATGATCTGGGCCGAGTCGGTCAGTCAGGACATCGATGCGGTCGCCAAGTTGTCTCGTACCTACGGCGTGCCGGTGCTGGCCGTGCACGCGCCCTGCCTGCTGATCTCGCAGCGTGTCTGGGGCGCCAACCCGATCCCCAAACTGGACCGCAGCGTGCGCGCGGCGGAACAGCTGGGGGCCCAGACCGTCGTCATCCACCCGCCTTTCCGGTGGCAGCGGCGCTACGCCGAGGGCTTCGCCGAGCAGGTGATCCGGCTGGAGGCCCAGGGGGAGGTGATCGTCGCCGTGGAGAACATGTTCCCGTTCCGCGCCGACCGCTTCCTCGGTGGTACCCAAGCGTCGATCGAGCGGATGAAACGGCGTGGTGGCAAGCCGGGTCCGGCGATCTCGGCGTTCGCGCCGTCCTACGACCCGCTGGAGGGCGATCACGCCCATTACACGCTCGATCTGTCGCACACCGCGACCGCGGGCACCGACGCGCTGGACATGGCACGCCGGATGGGTTCGAATCTGGCGCATCTGCACCTGGCCGACGGTTCCGGCGCGCCCGTTGACGAGCATCTGATCCCGGGCCGCGGCACGCAGCCGGCGATGGAGGTCTGCCAGATGCTCGCGGCGAGTGACTTTTCCGGCCACGTGATCCTTGAGGTCACCACTTCCGGCGCACGTACCGGGGCGGACCGCGAGGCGTTGCTTCGGGAAGCGCTGGAGTTCGCCCGCACTCACCTGATGCGCTGACCAGAGGAACGAGTCACCGAACATGTCGCAATCCCCGTTGTTTTCAGATGCGATGACGCTGCGAGCGCTCGGCGACGGCGCGTATGCGGCGGAGCTGAACGAGCACTGGACAATCGGACGGAAGCTGCACGGCGGCGCGATGCTGTCGCTGTGCGCGGCGGCTGCCCGGGAAGCGCTCGGCGGTCAAGTGCAGCCAGTCGCGGTGTCCGCCAACTACTTATCGGCGCCCAGCCCGGGCGAACTCCGGATGGAGACCTTTGTGCGCAAGCGCGGGCGGACGGTCAGCGTCGTTGACGTGGAGCTGATCGGCGGTGATCGCACGGGAGTGCACGCCGTCGTCACGCTTGGCGAACCGGAGCACCGGGCGGAGCCGCTGTTGTCTGCGAATCCTGTTGTTGCTCTGATGGATCCGGAACCGCCGCTCGATGTCGAGTCGATCGGACCCGGACACCCGATGCACGGCACCGTGAATTACTGGACGGGGTGCGACATTCGGCCGTTGATGTCGACGGTGCCGGACGGCCCGTCCGGCTCCGGAACGGCCACGCCGCCGGTGATTCAGTACTGGGCGCGGCCGCGCGACATGGCGCCCGACGTCCTGTTCGCGCTGATGTGCGGCGACATCTCGGTGCCGGTCGCGTTCGCCGTCGGACGTCGCGGCTGGGCGCCGACCGTGCAGCTCACGGCGTACCTGCGAGGCGTACCCGCGGACGGCTGGCTGCGGGTGATGAGCACGACGACCGAGATCGGACAGGACTGGTTCGACGAGGACGCGACCGTCGTCGACAGCTCGGGGCGCATCATCGTGCAGTCCCGCCAGCTGGCACTCGTGCCCGACCACTGAGCGCACCGCGATCCCGCGGGTCGCGTCGCCGCGGCCCGCCGAACGTCTGTCATGCTGCTGCGGTGTCCAGAATCGCGATCATCGGCGGCGGGAACATCGGCGAAGCGTTGCTGGCCGGACTGCTGCGGGCGGGCCGTCAGGTCAAGGATCTGGTGCTGGTCGAGCGGGTTCCCGCGCGTGCCGGCTACCTTGCCGAAACCTACTCGGTGCGCGTCACCGGCGTCGCGGACGCCGTGGAGAATGCGGACTTCGTGGTCGTCGCGGTCAAGCCCTCGGACGTGGAATCAGTCACCGACGAGATCGCCGACGCCGTCGCCCGGGATGAGGCCGACAGTGTGGAGCACGTGTTCGTCACCGTGGTCGCCGGCGTGAACTCCGCCTTCTTCGAGGCGAAACTGTCGGCCGGCACTCCCGTCATCCGTGTGATGCCCAATGCGCCGATGGTCGTCGGTGCCGGGGTCACCGCGATCGCCAAGGGCCGGTTCGCCACCGCGGAACAGCTCAAGCAAGTGGCCGCGTTGTTCGACTGCGTCGGCGGTGTGCTGACGGTGTCGGAGTCACATCTGGACGCAGTGACGGCAGTGTCCGGGTCGGGGCCCGCGTATTTCTTCCTGATGGTCGAGGCCCTCGTCGACGCCGGTGTCGCGCAGGGACTGAGTCGCGCCGTTGCCACCGATCTCGTGGTGCAGACGATGGCCGGTTCGGCGGCGATGCTGCTGGAGCGCATCGACGAGGCCAAGGATGGCAGCACCGTCGACACCACGCCCGCGCGGTTGCGGGCCACCGTGACCTCACCCGCAGGCACGACGGCAGCCGGTCTGGCTGAACTCGAGCGCGGGGGACTGCGGGCTGCGGTGGGCGCCGCGGTCGCGGCCGCGAGACATCGCGCAGGCCAGCTGGGAGTTACATCAGAGTAGTTCATCAATTTTAAATTGATTAGCCAACACCCGTCGCAGTAACCCCACCTGTACCGCTATTCTCCTCGATGTATGCACGTGTTCGTGCCAGCGGTGGGGAAGCCGCTGGCCCTGGCCGTGCCTGGAGGATTGGGTTGCGATGACGTCTACGAACGGGCCGTCGGGGCGGGATTCGGCGAACAGCAAGCGGGAGTCTGCTGACGTCGCGCCTGCCAGGGCTCAATTTCTCACGGTTGCCGAGGTGGCCAGCCTGATGCGAGTCAGCAAGATGACCGTTTACCGGCTCGTGCACAACGGCGAGCTGCCCGCAGTGCGGGTGGGCCGGTCGTTCCGCGTGCACGCCAAGGCGGTCCACGACATGCTGGAGACGTCGTACTTCGACGTCAGCTGACCGCGGGGGCGCCAGCCGGCTCTTCGCGCGAGCGCTCATCGTGCCCGCCTGCTCTTCGCGCAAGCGCTCATCGCGCGGATTTCGTCGCGTCCCGGGACCACCTGTAAGGTGTCCAGGTCACGCCGAGTTCGACGCTACGGCGAAAGTCACTCGTACTTTCGCGCCCTGATGTCGGATTCGGCGACGGAACAGCTTGAGCCCCTCGCAGTAGCGTCGGGCCCACTCGAAGGCAATGGGTAGGTATCGGAATTCATGGGTTCAGTCATCAAGAAACGGCGCAAGCGCATGTCGAAGAAGAAGCACCGCAAGCTGCTTCGCCGCACCCGCGTCCAGCGCAGAAAACTCGGCAAGTAGCCCGTCCTGCCCCCACTGCCTGGTCGAGGTGCTCGACCAGGCGCTCGTCGCTAGGCTGTCATGATGGAATCGGCTGAAGAAAACGGCCAGTACCCCAGAGTTGTTCTGGTCACGGGTGCTTGCCGATTCCTCGGCGGGTTCCTCACCGCCCGCTTGGCGCAGAACTCCTCGATCGACCGGATCATCGCGGTCGACGCCATCGCGCCGAGCAAGGATCTGCTGCGCCGCCTGGGCCGCGCGGAGTTCGTCCGCGCCGACATCCGAAATCCCTTCATCGCGAAAGTGATTCGCAACAACGACGTCGACACCGTCGTTCATGCCGCCGCCGCCTCGTACGCCCGGCGGTCGGGCGGGCGGGCGGCCTTGAAGGAGTTCAACGTGATGGGCGCGATGCAGCTGTTCGCGGCGTGCCAGAAGGCGCCGTCGCTGCGCAGGGTCGTGCTGAAGTCGACCTCCGAGGTATACGGCTCCAGCCCGCGTGACCCGGTGGTGTTCACCGAGGACTGCACCAGCCGGCGGCCGCTGGGCAGCGGTTTCGCGCAGGACAGCCTTGACATCGAGGGCTACGCGCGCGGTCTGGGCCGACGTCGGCCGGACGTCGCGGTGACGATCTTGCGCCTGGCGAACCTGATCGGTCCCGCGATGGACACCGCGCTGTCGCGATACCTTGCCGGTCCGTTCGTCCCGACCGTGCTCGGGCGTGACGCCCGACTGCAGTTGCTGCACGAACAGGACGCGCTGGGAGCGCTGGAGCGCGGCACGACCGCGGGCAGGGCGGGCACGTTCAACGTCGGCGCCGAGGGCATCATCATGATGTCCCAGGCCATCCGGCGCTCGGGACGTGTGCCGTTGCCGGTGCCGGGATTTGGTGTCTTCGCCGTGGATTCGCTGCGTCGTCTGAACAACTACACTGAGATAAATCGCGAGCAGTTGAACTACTTGAGCTACGGCAGGGTCATGGACACCACGCGGATGCGCGCCGAACTCGGCTTCAGCCCCAAGTGGACCACGGTCGAAGCTTTCGATGATTATTTCCGCGGCCGCAATATGGCGCCGATCATCGACCCGCAGTGGCTACGCTCACTGGAGAGCCGTGCCGTCGCCGCTGCGCAACGCTGGGGCAGCTAGCACCCGAGCAAACTGAACAACTTTCGACGTAACAACTTTAGACATATCGGTGTGGGGGGAAGGTACAAATCGTGGCGGGTGAACCGAAGGCCAAAGTGATTCCGCTGCACGGGAATCCAGGCAGTGCTGCGGCGCAGCGGCGCGCCGGGCGTGCGGAGGCTTCCCGTCGGCATCCCTCAGTGCAGTCCGGCCCTGCCGGTCCTGTCTCCGCAGAGGGCGTCGCCGCGGTCGTCAGCGAGATGGACGCGCACCGGTTCGCCGCCGATGCGCCCGTGGTCAACGACGAACCCAATGACCTGGCCCGCCGGGTCGGCGCGGTCGCGGAGTTCCTGCGGCGCCGGTTCACCGGCGACTACAGCGTGGACGAGTTCGGCTTCGATCCGCACCTCAACGATGCGGTCATGATGCCGATAATGCGAACACTGTTCACGTCGTGGTTTCGCGTCGAGGTCACCGGGATCGAGAACCTGCCGAAGAGCGGTCCGGCCCTGGTGGTGGCCAATCACGCCGGTGTGCTGCCGTTCGACGGGCTGATGACATCTGTGGCGGTGCACGACCATCACCCGACGAACCGGGTGCTGCGGCTGCTGGCCGCCGACATGGTGTTCGACAACGCGCTGCTGGGACAGGCAGCCCGCAAGGCGGGTCACACCATGGCCTGCACGGCCGATGCTCATCGCCTGCTCTCGAGAGGCGAACTGACCGCGGTCTTCCCCGAGGGCTACAAGGGACTGGGCAAGCGCTTCAAGGACCGTTACAAGCTGCAGCGCTTCGGCCGGGGTGGCTTCGTGTCGGCGGCGCTGCGCACCAAAGCGCCGATCGTGCCCTGCTCGATCGTCGGGTCGGAGGAAATTTATCCGATGATCGGCGACATGCGGTTGCTCGCGCGTTTGCTCGGGTTGCCGTACTTCCCGATCACGCCCCTGTTCCCGCTTGCGGGTCCGGTCGGCTTGATCCCGCTGCCGTCGAAGTGGCACATCGAGTTCGGTGAGCCCATCTCCACCACCGACTACGACGACACCGCACCGGAAGACCCCATGATCACGTTCGACCTCACCGACCAGGTGCGCGAAACCATCCAGCAGACGCTTTACCGGCTGCTGGCCAATCGCCGGAACATGTTCCTGGGTTAGCCCGCGTCCGCAGGCACCGCGCTGGGCGCGTCTTTGCCCAGCGCTTTCGCGATCGCCGCGTCGCGCCTGGCCTTGATCGCCGCGACCACCTCATCGGCTTCGTCGTCGTACTGTGCCTCGCCGATCACCGTGACGATGCTGGTCAGCACCGGTTCGCCGGCGTCGTCGGTTACCTCGCCGCGGATCTCCGTGACCACCGTGCCGTGCGCCTCGATCACCGAATCCAGGTAGGAGTCGAAGAACAGCTTGTCACCCGCCACGATCGGGCGGTGGAACTTGATCTTCTGATCGCGGTGCAGAACCCGCTCCATGTTGATCGGCACGTCGAAGTTCTTGAAGATCTCGCCTTGCACCTTGCGGCCCGCCACGGTGAGGAACGTCAACGACGCCACCAGAGCCGGGTAGCCCAGTTCGATGGCCGCGTCCTCGGTGAAGTGGGCGGGGTGGTCGTCCTGCACCGCACGGGCGAACTCCCGGATCTTCTCGCGGTCGACCGCGAAGTAATCGGGGTACCGGTAGTGCGTACCGATGATGTCGTCGGCGATTGCCATTGTGGCGTTTACTCCCTATCGCTCCGTGCTTAGCGGCGCAGCCTATCAGTGTCTATTTGCTCGTCATCGGTCGTGGCGGCGCGACGCGATAGCCGCCAGCGCACCCCCGGCGGCACCCAGCGCCAGCGCCGACGGCACCCCGATCCGCGCCGCTTTGCGCGCGGTGCGGAAGTCCCGGATCTCCCAGCCGCGTTTCCTGGCCAGCTCCCGCAGGTCACCGTCTGGGTTGATCGCGACGGCAGTACCGACCAGCGACAACATCGGCACGTCGTTGTAACTGTCGGAGTATGCGGTGCACCGCCTCAGGTTCAGCCCCTCGCGGATGGCCAGTGAGCGCACCGCGTGCGCCTTGCCGCTGCCGTGCAGGATGTCCCCGACGAGGCGGCCGGTGAACACCCCGTCCACGGACTCGGCGATGGTGCCCAGCGCCCCTGTCAGTCCGAGCCGCTTGGCGATCGTGTGGGCCAGCTCGTAGGGCGTCGCGGTCACCAGCCACACCTGCTGGCCGGCGTCGAGGTGCATCTGCGCCAACGCTCGTGTGCCGGGCCAGATCTTGTCGTCGATGAGCTCGTCGTAGATCTCCTCGCCCACGGCGATCAGCTCTGCCGTCGAGCGCCCCTCGATGAAAGACAGCGCCTTGCGCCTGCCGGCCGCGACGTCGTCGCTGTTCTCCCGCCCGGTCAGCTGAAACTTGGCCTGCGCGTAACCAAATCGCATCAGGTCGGCATAGGTGAAGTACTTCCGTGCCGCCAGCCCGCGAGCGAATAGAACAAGCGAGGACCCCTGGACGAGGGTGTTGTCGACGTCGAAGAAAGCCGCCGCCGTCAGGTCGACGGGCGGCAGCGGATCCCCCGGGGCGGAAGGCACCCCGGCGTTGCGCGCGATGTCGGCCGCCAGGGCGGTGACGGCTGCTGCCGCGCTGGCGTCACCGGCGATGTCTTGGGCCTGCGGATCCGATTCCGGCACCGTTCAACGATACTTGCGGCGTGGATCGTCAGGTGCTGCTGCTGACCCGCGCCGGATGCGGATTGTGCGATAAGGCGCGGGTGCGGCTGACCGAGTTGGCCGGGGAATTGGGTTTCGAGCTTGCGGCCGTCGACGTCGACGCCGAGGCGGCCGACGGCAGGCCCGGCCTGCGCGCCGAGTACGGCGACCGGCTTCCGGTGGTGATGCTCGACGGGCGCGAGCACAGCTACTGGGAGTTGGACGAGCCGCGGCTGCGCACCGACCTCGCGCGCGAGAAGTGAGTTTCGCGTAACAGACCCACGATTTGGTCGCCTAACCAACAATTGATTACCGTGGATACCGTGGTGATTCAGCCGTGAGCGTGCTGCTTTTCGGAGTGTCGCACCGCAGCGCGCCGGTGTCGGTGCTGGAGCAGATGAGCACCGACGATTCCGACCAGGTGAAGATCGCCGACCGGTTGCTGCAGTCGTCGTTGATCACCGAAGCCATGGTGCTGTCCACCTGCAACCGCGTGGAGGTCTACGCGGTTGTGGACGCCTTCCACGCCGGCCTGTCGGTGATCGGGCAGGTCCTGGCGGAACACTCGGGTATGTCGTTGAACGACATCACCAAACACGCCTACGTGCGCTATGCCGAGGCGGCCGTCGAGCACCTGTTCGCCGTCGCCAGCGGGCTGGATTCGGCGGTGGTCGGAGAACAGCAGGTCCTCGGACAGGTGCGGCGCGCATATGCGGCAGCCGAAGCCAACAGCACCGTCGGACGTGTCCTTCACGACCTGGCGCAGCGTGCGCTGTCGGTGGGCAAGCGAGTGCACACCGAAACCGGCATCGACGCCGCGGGCGCGTCAGTGGTGTCGGTCGCGCTGGGTATGGCCGATCAGCAGCTGACGGGGCTGGCTGGGCGCAGTGCCGTTGTGGTCGGAGCGGGCGCCATGGGCGCATTGTCGGCCAGGCAGTTGGCGCGTTCGGGGGTGGACCGCGTGCACATCGTCAATAGGACGCTGCCGCGGGCGAAAAAGCTCGCCGAGGCCATCCGTGATCTCGGCGTCGGCGCCGACGCGTTCCCGTTCGACCATCTTCCGCCGCTGCTCACCGACGCCGACATCGTCGTCTGCTGTACCGGGGCGGTCCGTCCGGTCGTGTCGCTCGCCGACGTGCACCGCGGGCTCGCGCACGGGGACGAGAAGCAGTTGGTGGTATGCGATCTCGGAATGCCGCGCGACGTGGACCCCGCCGTGGCCGGCCTGCCCGGTGTGCACGTCATCGACATGGACCGCATCCAGCGCGACCCGGCGGCCAGCGCGGCGTCCGCTGACGCCGATGCTGCCCGGCTGATCGTGGCAGCGGAAGTGGCGCAGTATCTTTCGTCGCAGCGGATGGCAGAAGTCACCCCGACGGTGACAGCGCTGCGTCAGCGCGCCGCCGACGTCGTGGAGGCGGAGCTGCTACGGCTGGATAATCGCCTGCCCAGTCTGGACGACGCCCACCGCGAAGAGGTCGCACGTACGGTGCGTCGCGTCGTCGACAAGCTCCTGCACGCGCCGACAGTGCGCGTCAAGCAACTGGCCAGTGCGCCAGGCGGTGACAGCTACGCCGAGGCGCTGCGCGAGCTTTTCGAGCTCGACCCGCAGGCCGTCGACGCCGTCGCGGCCGGCGAACTGCAGGCCGTCGACGGCACAGAGCATCCCGCTTGACGATCAGGATTGGCACCAGAGGCAGCCTGCTGGCCACGACGCAGGCCGGCATCATCAGGGACGAGCTGGTGACACGCGGTCATGCCGCGGAATTGGTGATCATCAGCACCGCCGGTGACGAGTCCGCCGAGCCCGTCGCCACAATCGGTGTGGGCGTGTTCACCGCCGCCCTGCGGGAGGCGATCGCAGACGGACGCGTCGACATGGCCGTGCACTCCTACAAGGATCTGCCCACCACCCCGGACCCGCGGTTCGTGATCGCCGCGGTGCCGCGCCGGGAAGACGCCCGCGATGCGCTGGTGGCACGCGACGGCATGGTGCTCGGCGAGTTGCCGACCGGCTCGGTGATCGGGACGTCGAGCCCGCGACGGGCCGCGCAGCTTAGAGCACTGGGTCTCGGTTTGGAAATCCGCCCCCTAAGAGGCAACCTAGATACCAGGTTGAACAGGGTAAGAAGCGGTGATTTGGACGGCATCGTGGTGGCGCGAGCGGGCTTGGCCCGGATCGGTCGTCTCAACGATGTCACGGAGACGCTGGAGCCGGTGCAGATGTTGCCGGCGCCGGCTCAAGGTGCGCTTGCGGTCGAGTGCCGCGCAGGCGACTCCAAGCTCGCGGCGGTGCTGGCTGAGCTTGACGACGCCGACACGCGCGCAGCGGTCACCGCGGAGCGAGTCCTGCTCGCCGAACTGGAGGCCGGCTGCTCCGCACCGGTGGGCGCGATCGCCGAGGTGGTCGAGTCCATCGATGAGGACGGCCGGATCTTCGAAGAGCTGTCGTTGCGCGGCTGCGTGGCGACGGTGGACGGATCCGACGTGATCCGTGCGTCCGGGATCGGAACGCCTGGGCAGGCCGCAGAGCTGGGACGCTCAGTGGCCGCCGAGCTGTTCGACCTGGGCGCCCGGGAGTTGATGGCGTCGCGCTAGCGCGACAGACAGGCGAAGTGGAGTTCAGATGACGCGAGGGCAGAAGAAGCGGCCAGGACGCGTCGTGTTTGTCGGTTCGGGTCCCGGCGACCTCGGGCTGCTGACCGGCCGCGCGCGCAGCGTGTTGACCTGCGCTGAGTTGGTGTTCACCGATCCGGACGTGTCGGCCGAGGTGCTGGCCCTGATCGGTTCCAGCCTGCCGGAGCCGCCGCAGCTCAGCTCCCCGGATCCGGGGATCACCGACGACACGGTCAACCCCGGTTTGCCCGCGGTCCCCGACGTGCGGCCAGCCCTCGGCGACCCGGCGGACGTCGCCAAGACGCTCGCAACGGAGGCCCGCGCCGGTCACGACGTCGTGCGGCTGGTGGCGGGCGACCCGCTGTCGGTGGACGCGGTGATCACCGAAGTGCTGGCAGTCGCCAAGACGCAGCTGCACTTCGAGATCGTCCCCGGCCTGCCGGCGACGACCGCGGTTCCCGCGTACGCGGGGATGCCGCTGGGGTCCTCGCACACCGTCGCCGACGTGCGCGGCGACGTGGACTGGGCAGCGCTCGCCGCCGCGCCGGGCCCGCTGATCCTTCAGGCCACGCCCGAGCATGTGTCGGAGGCGGCGAGAACGCTGATCGAGTACGGGCTCGAAGAATCGACACCGTGCGTGGTGACGGCAAACGGCACCACCACCCAGCAACGGTCCGTCGAGGGCACGCTCGGAACGCTCACCGAAACCGCCGCGATCGGGGCGTCCGATCCGGCTGGGCCGTTCACTGGGTCGCTGACGGTGACCATCGGACGCACGGTTGCCAATCGGGTCCGGCTGAACTGGTGGGAGAGCCGGGCGCTGTACGGCTGGACCGTGCTGGTGCCGCGTACCAAGGACCAAGCCGGCGAGATGAGCGAGCGCCTCGTCGTGCACGGCGCGGTGCCGGTGGAGGTGCCGACCATCGCCGTCGAGCCGCCGCGCAGTCCCGCCCAGATGGAGCGTGCGGTCAAGGGTCTTGTCGACGGCCGCTACCAGTGGGTGGTGTTCACGTCCACCAACGCGGTGCGCGCGGTGTGGGAGAAGTTCGGCGAGTTCGGTCTCGACGCGCGCGCGTTCTCCGGGGTCAAGATCGCCTGCGTCGGACAGGCCACGGCGGATCGGGTGCGCGCGTTCGGTATCGAGCCGGAGCTGGTGCCCGAAGGCGAGCAGTCGTCGCTGGGCCTGCTCGATGAATTCCCGCCCTACGACGACGTTTTCGACCCGGTCAACCGGGTGCTGCTGCCCCGCGCCGACATCGCCACCGAGACGTTGGCCGAGGGTCTGCGCGAACGCGGCTGGGAGATCGAGGATGTCACGGCGTACCGGACGGTGCGGGCTGCCCCACCGCCCGCGTCGACGCGCGAGATGATCAAGTCCGGCGGGTTTGACGCGGTGTGCTTCACCTCCAGCTCGACGGTGCGCAACCTCGTCGGCATCGCCGGGAAGCCGCACGCCCGCACCATCGTCGCGTGCATCGGGCCGAAAACCGCGGAGACTGCGGCCGAATTCGGCCTGAGGGTCGATGTACAGCCCGAGACCGCGGCGATCGGCCCGCTTGTCGATGCGCTCGCCGAACATGCCGCACGGCTGCGTGCCGAAGGTGCCCTGCCGCCGCCGCGTAAGAAGAGCCGCAGGCGGTAGGAGCCGGCGTGGGCTACCCACAAGATCGCCCGCGGAGGCTGCGGTCCACCCCGGCGCTACGCCGGCTGGTGGCGCAGACATCGCTGGAGCCAAGGCATCTGGTGTTGCCGATGTTCGTGGCCGACGGCATCGACCAGCCGCGCGCGATCGCGTCGATGCCGGGCGTGGTACAGCACACCCGCGAGTCATTGCGCAAGGCTGCGGCCGAGGCCGTCAACGCGGGCGTCGGGGGGATCATGCTTTTCGGCGTTCCCCGCGACGAGGACAAGGACGCCACGGGCTCTGCCGGGTCGTCGCCCAACGGCATCCTCAACGTCGCGATGCGCGATCTGAGCCAGGACCTGGGCGACGTCACCGTCCTGATGGCCGACACCTGCCTCGACGAGTTCACCGACCATGGGCACTGCGGCGTCGTGGACGAGAGCGGCCGCGTGGAGAATGACGCCACATTGCTGCGGTACGTGGAAATGGCGATAGCGCAGGCAGACTCGGGCGCGCATGTGGTGGCGCCCAGCGGGATGATGGACGGCCAGGTGGCCGCGATCCGCCGCGGGCTGGACCAAGCCGGTCACACCGACGTCGTCGTCCTCGCCTACGCCGCCAAGTTCGCGTCGTCGTTCTACGGACCGTTCCGTGAGGCCGTCGCCTCCAGCCTGTCCGGCGACCGGCACACCTATCAGCAGCAGCCGGGCAATGCGCGGGAAGCCGTGCGCGAGATCACGCTGGACATCGACGAAGGCGCCGACATCATCATGGTGAAGCCGGCGATGGCCTACCTCGACGTGGTGCGCGCGGCGGCCGAGATCTCACCCGTTCCGGTGGCCGCCTACCAGGTGTCGGGCGAGTACGCGATGATCCGTGCGGCCGGGGCCAACGGCTGGATCGACGAGCGCGCCGCGGCACTCGAAACACTGATGAGCATCCGTCGCGCGGGTGCCGACATCGTGTTGACGTATTGGGCGGCCGACGTCGCAGGCTGGCTTGGCTAACGGGTCGATGGAGGACGAACCGCCGACGCGGCCCGTCGACGTCGACACCGGATTCGGCCTGTGGGTTGCCGCATTGTCGACCCTCGTGATCGGGCAGGCCGTAGATACCGCGCTGACCCCGCGCGGACCCGCCGCGTATGTCGTCTACGCGTTCATCGGGCTTTTGCTGGTGCTGGTATGCGCGCTGGTGGTCACATTCCTGCTGTTGATGCGCAACGGCCATCGATTCGCGCGCACGGCGCTCACCGGCGGTGGAGTGGCCACGATCGCCTATGTCGGCAGCAGTTTGTTCACTGTCGACCGGGACACGCTTTCGGCGGTGACCTTCGCGGTCACGGGCATTTTCGGTTCGGTGCTGATCGCCGGCGGGGTGTTCCTGCTGCACCGAAAGGACTCCCACGCGTATTTCACGCGGTGATTTGGGTGACCGTTAGTCTGGTCCGAT